>JAKOOD010000290.1 GCA_022701635.1 Burkholderiaceae bacterium
TGACCAACGACACCCAGTTCGAGCCGATCAACATCGTGATGAAGCTGGTGCGCTGCAACGGGCAGGCGGTGGCCAAGCTGTCGGATTCGCCGGGCAAGGGCTTCAGTACCGACGAGACCTTCATCGCGTACTTGCGGCAAGTGTTCGATCAGCGCATTTGAATAACTACTGCCGAATAAGCACCGTCGCCCCCGCGTAGGCGGGGGTCCAAGTTGTACGCGTTAACGTGACGCATGCGGAACTTGGACCCCCGCCTGCGCGGGGGCGACGTTTACCCGCTAACGCTATAAATAAATTAAGCGCGGCTCACCGCCCAGCCACCAGCATCATCACCGCCGTCCCCAGCAACACCACACTGAAGCACAAGCGCAGCCGCGCCGGCGAAAACCGGTGCGCCAGCGCCACGCCCCACGACACGCTCAGCACCCCGCCCACCGCCATCGGCAAGCCAACCCGCCAGTCGACGTGGCCGCCCTGGGCATACGCGACCAGCGCGACCAAGGCGCCCGGCGCCGCCAGCGCCAGTCCCATGCCCTGGGCGCGCGTCTGCTTTTCGCCGAACAGGCTGACCAGCGCCGGCACCACGATCAGGCCGCCGCCGACGGTGAAGATGCCCGACATGGCGCCGCTGAACACGCCCAGCACCGGCAGCGCCGCACGCGGCATCGGCTTCGCCGGGGCGTCCACAGTCCCGGTCGTGCCCTTCGGCCGGCGTCCGAAATACAGTGCCAGCAGGATCAGGAACACGGCGAAGGCGATACGCAAGCGACCGGCGTCGATGCCGCTGGCGAGGCGCGCCGCCAGGTAGGTCGTCACCATCGAGAACACGGCGATCGATGCCACCGAGCGCAGGTCGATGCGGTTGCGCTGGTGGTAGCGCCAGAAGCCGAGCAGCACGTTCGGCGCGATCATGACCAGCGCCGTGCCCTGCGCCAGGTGCTGGTCCATGCCGTACAGGTAGCCCAGCGCCGGAATCGCGATCAGGCCGCCGCCGATGCCAAGCAGGCCGCCGGCCACCCCGAGTGCGGCGCCCAGGCCGAAGTTGATGAAAGCGGTGACGAGAGGAAGGGCCATCGGAGGCATTGCCGGAACAGGATCAAGCCGGCATTGTCGCAGACCTGCGCACGGCAATACCAGAGCGGACGCGGTCTTCGGCCGCTTTCGTCTATGCTGGCGTATCCGCACAACTGACAGGAATTACTATGCCCCAGGATCAACCGCAACATGTCGCGATCGTCACCGGCGCCGCCGGCGGCATCGGCCTGGCCGTCGTGCGCCGCCTGCTGCGCGACGGCGCCGCCGTGATGCTGGTCGGCCGCCACCTCGACAAGCTGGACAAGGCCGCCGCGGCGCTGGCCCAGGAGGCCGACCCGGCCCGCATCGCCACCATCGCCTGCGACGTGTCGCACGAAGACCAGGTCGCGGCCGCGGTGGATGCCACCATCGCCCGCTTCGGCCACTGGAACCAGGTCGTCAACAATGCCGGCCTGATGACCTTCAAGAAGCTCGAGGAACAGGTCGCCGACGACTGGCACGACGTCCTCGGCGTCGACCTGCTGGGCGCCTTCTTCTTCATCAAGCAGGCCTTCCTCAAGATGCAGGGGGGCGGGGCGGTCGTCAACGTGTCGAGCGTGCATGCGGTCGAGACCGAGCCGCTGGTCGCGCCGTACGCCGCGGCCAAGGCCGCACTGCTGTCGCTGACCCGTTCGGCGGCGCTGGAAGGCAAGCCCAAGGGCATCCGCGTGAATGCGGTGCTGCCGGGGGCGGTCGATACGCCGATGTTGTGGGACAACCCGAACGTCCGCAACGGCACCGAGGTCATCGACAAGGCCGACGTCGGCACGCCGGACGACATCGCCGCCGCCATCGCCTTCCTGCTCAGCGACGACGCGCGTTTCGTCTGCGGCGATGCGATGCGGGTGGATGGCGGGCGCCTGGCGCGGCTCTGACCGATGCACCCACGGCGGCGCTGACAGCGGATGAGTGGTGCTATCCTGAACAGGTCCTCTTCTCTTGAAAGACCGTCATGAACAAACCGATCGCCATGTTGCTTGCCGGCGCCGTGCTGCTGGCCCCTGCCGTCCATGCCCAGGACGCCCAGGATCCCGGCGCCGCTGTGGCCGCGGCCACCGACAGCGCCACCCGCTGGCTCGCGATTGCCGACGCCGGCAAAGGCGGCGAGAGCTGGGATGCGATGGCGCCTGCGGCCCAGTCGATGGTTGCCAAGCCGGCCTGGACTGGCGGCCTGGCCTCGACCCGGGCGCCGCTCGGCGCGGTCAAGTCACGCAAGCTGCAATCGGCGTCGTTCACGCACGCGCTGCCGGGGGCGCCGGCCGGCGACTACGTCGTGATCCAGTACGCCACCGCGTTCGCCAACAAGCCGCAGTCGCTCGAGACCGTGGTGCCGATGCGCCTGCCCGACGGCAGCTGGAAGGTGTCCGGCTACTTCGTGCGCTGACCCACCGCGGCCGGCCGACCACGCTTGCACATCCGCCCGCGCCACCTATGCTGGGAAGACGGCATGGGCAGATTTTCGCGGAGGCGGCGATGACGGACATGAAGAGCGAGGTGGTCGAGCACTTCCGGGCCACACTCAGGGGGCCTTTGCTGCAGCCGGGCGACCCCGACTACGACGGCGCGCGCACCATCTGGAACGCGATGATCGAGCGGCGCCCGGCCTTCATCGCGCGCTGCAGCGGCACCGCCGACGTGCTGGCGGCGGTCGCTTTCGCGCGCAACCACGGCCTGCCGCTGGCGGTGCGCGGCGGCGGCCACAACATCGCCGGCAACGCCTTGTGCGACGACGGCCTGGTCATCGACCTGTCCGCCATGCGCGCGGTGCGGGTCGACCCCGACGCGCGCCTGGCCCGCGCCGGCGGCGGCGCCACGCTGCGCGACCTCGACCACGAAACCCAGGCTTACGGGCTGGCCACGCCGACCGGCATCAATTCCACCACCGGCCTGGCGGGCCTGACCCTGGGCGGCGGCTTCGGCTGGCTCAGCCGCACGCTCGGGCTGACGGTCGATAACCTGGTGGGTGCCGAGATCGTCACCGCCGACGGCCGGCGGCGCCACATCGGGCCGGAGCGCGAACCGGACCTGTTCTGGGCGATCCGCGGCGGTGGCGGTAATTTCGGCGTGGTCACCGAGTTCGAATGCGCGCTGCACCCGGTCGGCCCGGAAGTCACCGCCGGCCTGGTCGTGTTCCCGTTCGCGGAGGCGCGCGAGGTACTGCGCCGCTACCGCGACCTGGTGCACGGCCTGCCCGACGAAGTCTCGATCTGGGCGGTGCTGCGGCGGGCGCCACCGTTGCCGTTCCTGCCACCCGAGGTGCACGGCGAACCGATCGTGGCGCTGGCCGTGTTTTCGCCGCTGGCCCCGGACGCCGCGCTGCCGCTGATCGCGCCGCTGCGCGGGTTCGGCCAGGTGCTGGGCGAACACGTCGGCGCCGTACCGTACGAGGCCTGGCAGCAGGCCTTCGATCCGCTGCTGGCGCCGGGCGCGCGCAACTACTGGAAATCGCACAATTTCACGGCCCTGAGCGACGACGCCATCGACGCGGTGCTGTGCTACGCCACCACGTTGCCAACGCCGCACTGCGAAATCTTCCTCGGCCTGATCGGCGGCCGCGCCAACGTGCCCCTGCCTGCCGATACCGCCTACCCGCACCGCGACGTGCTGTACGCGATGAACGTGCACGGGCGCTGGCTGGCGCCGGAAGACGATGCCCTCGTGGTCAACTGGGCGCGCGAATTCTTCGGGGCCGTGGCGCCGTTCGCGGCGGGCAGCGTGTACATCAATTTCCTGACGCAGGATGAGGGGGCGCGCATCCGCGAGGCGTATGGCGGCAATTACGACCGGCTGGCGCAGGTCAAGCGCCAGTACGACCCGGATAACCTGTTCCGCTTCAACCATAATATCCGGCCGGACGGCTGACGCGCCGCGACAGGCGAGGGTGCTACACTGGCATTGCCACTAGTATCCCTACCTCTCGCATGCCTTCGACGCCCACCGCCGACCTTCACCTGCGCAGCTACGGCCGGGTCCGCGAATCGGACCGCCACGACTTCGCCCAGCTGGTGCTGCCGCTGAGCGGTACGCTGCTGCTCGAGATCGAGGGCCGCCAGGGCCGGCTCGATCCGGTGCATGCCGCCTTCGTCGCCCCGGGTGCCTGGCATTCGCAGGTTAGCAGCGCGCCGAACCAGTCCATCATCCTCGACCTCGACCTGGCCAGCGTGACGCCCGAGACCGCCGACCGCCTGATCGAGCGGCCCTTCCCGCAACTGGGCGCGGCGGCGCGCAAGCTGGTCGAGTTCATGGGCATCATGTCGTCGCAGCAGCCGGCCGCGCGGGGACCGGCACCGGCGCTGCTGCAGGGCTGGGTGCCGCTGCTGCTCGATACGCTTGCACTGGACACGCCGCGCCCGCTTTCCCGCCTGAGCGCGCTGATGGCCCGGATCGAGGCTGATCCCGGCCAGCCCTGGACCACCGACACCATGGCGGCCAGCGCCGGACTCAGCGTCAGCCGCCTGCACGCGCTGTTCCGCGACGAGTGCGACACCAGTCCGCATGCCTGGCTGCGGGCGCAGCGCCTCGCGCGCGCCCGCACCTGGCTGGCGCAGACCGACTTGCCGATCGCCGAACTGGCATGGCGGGCCGGTTTTTCCGAGCAAAGCGCACTGACCCGCGCGATGCGCCAGGCCAGCGGCGACACCCCGGCCGCCTACCGCCGCCAGGCGCGGGCGCGATGTGCCGAGCAGGCTGACGGGCAAGAGAACGGGTCCAGAAAGTAGGAGAGCAGGTCAAGAAGCCGCCGCAGCCGCGATGCATAATGCCGGCTTCGGAGGTGTTTTTTCATGCAATCAAAAAATCTATGGCTCGGCCTCGGTGCCGGTATCCTGGCCGGCGCCATGTGGGGACTGGTGTTCCTGACGCCGGAATTGACGTGCGGCTTCCTGCCGATCCAGCTGTCGGCCGGCCGCTACCTGGCCTATGGCGTGCTGGCCGCGGCGATGATGGCGCCGGCCTGGCGCCGGCTGGCCGCGACTCTCGGCTGGAAAGAATGGCGCGCGCTGGTCTGGCTCAGCTTTACCGGGAACATCCTGTACTACGTGTGCCTGGCGAACGGCGTGCGCGGCGGCGGCGTCGCCATGACCTCGCTGGTGATCGGGTTGCTGCCGGTGACGATCACGTTGGTCGGCAGCCGCGCCGACCATGCGGTGGCGCTACGGCGCCTGCTGCCGTCGCTGGTGCTGAGTGCCGGCGGCCTGGTCTGCATCAGCTGGGAAGCGCTGGCGCGGTCGGCGCCGGGTTCGCTGTTCGGCCTGCTGAGCGCGGCCGGCGCGCTGCTGTCGTGGACCGTGTATGCGGTCGGCAACAGCCGCTGGCTGGCCCGGCTCGACCACGTGTCGGCCCACGAGTGGAGCCTGCTGACCGGCGTCGTCACCGGCCTGCAGGCGCTGCTGCTGGCGGTGCCGGCATTCTGGCTGGCACCGGGCGATCATGCGCCGGCCGAGTGGCTGCGCTTCGGCGCGATCATGGCGGCGGTGGCGCTGCTGTGTTCGGTGCTCGGCAATGCGCTATGGAACCGCGCCAGCCGCCTGCTGCCGCTCACCATGGTCGGGCAGATGATCGTGTTCGAGACCCTGTTCGCGCTGCTGTACGGTTTTGTGTGGGAACAGCGCTGGCCGACCATGCTCGAGAGCCTGGCCATGGTGCTGCTGGTGGCGGGTGTGCTGACTTGCGCGACAGCGCATCGCAAGCCGGCCATAACCGAAGCAGAAACCGAAGCCGACGCCCGAACCGCGGCCTAAGGCGTCGATCCGGCCGGCGGTCTCAGTTTCCACAACTGCGTCGGCAAGGCCAGCGGCGCGTCGCGCCGGAAGAAGGCCGAGTCCTGGATGCGCGAGGTGGTGACGTAGAGCGCGCCGTCCGGTCCCTGGCTGAAGGTGTCCGGCCAGCGCAGGCGCGGGTCCTGGACCACCACGCGCAGGCCGCCGCCGGGGCCCTGGTTGAGGTCGCGGGCCTTGACGGCGTTGTCTTCGATCGCGGTAACGAAGAGCGTGTTGGTCCCGCGGCCGATCCAGAAGCCGTCCGTGGGACCGACCCGGCCGTAGGGCTGCACCGCATCCGCCACGTCCTGCCCGGCCAGGCCGCGCGTGATTAGTACGCTCGTGGCGATCCGGTACAGCCTGGTGCCGGTGAGCGGTTTCCAGTACAGGTAGCCGTCTTCCGACAGGGCGATGCTGTCGGCCGCGAACAGCACCGGGCGCCCGTCCGGGTAGCGCAGCGGGCGGCCGTCGGTACGGACCACCACGCCCGGTTCCGGCTGGGTCGACGGGTGGCCGTCCAGCACACGGCGCGCCGTGCCGCTGGCGAGTTCGACCACCACCAGCGCGCCGCGCTGCCCGGAATCGGTAAGGTAGGCGTAGCGGCCGTCGGCCGAGAAGCGCACGTCGTTCAGGTAGGAGCCGGGGATCGCGACCTCCTCGCCGAAGCGGATCACCTGCGCCACGCGGTCGCTGGCGAGGTCGATGCGCACCAGCTTCGGCCCGCCGCGCACGATGCCGTCGAGGCCGGGGGCGGCCGGGTCGACCACCCACAGGCTGCCGCGGCCGTCGGCGACCACGCTCTGCACGCAGACCCAGTGGCTGGCCGGATCGAGTTCGTCGCGCCGCACGTTGCGCCAGGCGTTCCAGCCGGCGTCGGGGTAGGGCCGCAGCGAACCGTCGCGCAAGACTTCCGCGACCGACAGCGGGGCGTCCTCGGTCCAGCGCGGGAAATTCACGAAAATCCGGCCGCGCTCGCTGACCGAGACGCCGGTGACCTGGTGCGCAAAGCGCGCCACCCCCTGCAGGCCGTGGCCGGCCGGGTAAGACCACTGCGCTTGCGCAAACGCGATGCTGCCGCCTCCCGCATATGCGAGCACAGTGCAAGTAGCGCCAATAGGTTTCTGAGAGGGTTCCTGAAAACCGGCCTCATCTGTGCCTCCATCCTGGAAACAGCCTGTGGAGCGTCGATTCTGGCACGCGGCCGGTCGCGGGCGCGTAGGCGTCCGCTGATTCGTTGCGAGGAATAGACCAGGGCAAGGTAGGGATTTCTTACCCGGGCACGTGCGGCTTGCCAGCGAATCGCGTCGTCAGGCCGGCGCCAGCGTATCGAGCAGCCCCAGCAGGCGTGGCAAGTCCACCGGTTTG
>JAKOOD010000606.1 GCA_022701635.1 Burkholderiaceae bacterium
TGATATTGCCGTCAGTACCGTTTTTGAAGCCAACCGGGCACGACAGGCCGGACGCCAGCTCGCGGTGCACCTGCGATTCGGTGGTCCTGGCGCCGATGGCACCCCAGCTGATCAGGTCGGCGATGTATTGCGGGCTGATCACGTCCAGAAATTCGGTCCCGGCCGGCAAACCCAGCTCGTTGATGTCGCGCAGCAGCTCGCGGGCCATGCGCAGGCCGTCGTTGATGCGGAAGCTGTTGTCCATGTAGGGGTCGTTGATCATGCCCTTCCAGCCCACGGTGGTGCGCGGCTTCTCGAAGTACACCCGCATCACGATCTCGAGCTCGCCCTGGAAGCGCTGGCGCTGTTCCGCCAGGCGGCGCGCGTATTCCAGCGCGGCCTGCGGGTCGTGGATCGAGCACGGGCCGATCACCACCATCAGGCGGTCGTCCTGGCCGTGCAGGATGCGGTGCAGCGCCACCCGCGCCTGCGAGGCGGTCTGCTCGGCCGGTTCCGTCACCGGAAACTCGCGGATCAGGTGCGCCGGCGGGGTCAGTTCCTTCATTTCGCGGATGCGTAAATCGTCGGTACGTGGCATTGCGGTTCTCCGTTGTTCAATGTGGGCATGCTGGGGCCAAAAAAAAACCGCCATCGCTGGCGGTTTTCTGGAATCTTGTGTCGGACTTCGTTCTGTTGCTGCGTGAACCTGCCGCTACTCCACCGCCGTTGGGCTGGAATGGCTAAACCAAAAATGAAAAGTAAAGAAGGCAGTGTGGCGCATGGTCGGGTCCGAAATGTCCGAACGACTATAACAACAATCGGCGAACATTGGCAAGCGCTTTCCGCGCGGCCTGCGCCGTCATGTACGCCCGCCTTGTCAAGACGAATGGTTGCATGAAGCCGACATCCGAAGCGGCTGTGCCGGACACGCTTGAGAGATGTCAGTCCCTGCTTTGACCCGGATGCAAAAGTCTCCCCATGCCCCGCCCGGCTCGCGCTGCCAGCACGATCTGCGGGTCCTTCCTTTACTGTGTGGAGTCTGGAGATGACTGAAAGACCTTTATCCCGATCGATACGGCGCCTGTTCGCGGGCGGTGGCGCCGTCGGCCTGCTGGTGCTGGCCCTGCCGCCGGCCGAGGCCCAGGAAGCGGCGCCGAAGCCGGTGGCCCGCGTCGAAGTGACCGGCTCCAACATCCGCCGCTCCGAGGCCGAAACCGCCTCCTCGGTCATCACCGTCAACCGTGCCGACATCGAACGCTCCGGCAAGAACACCGTCGCCGAACTGCTGCAGACGCTGGCGGTCGACAACCAGGGTTCGGTGCCGACCACCTTCGGCAACGGCTTCGCCGCCGGCGCTTCCGGCATCTCGCTGCGCGGCCTCGGCGCCTCTTCCACGCTGGTGCTGCTCAACGGACGGCGCATGGCCCCCTACGGCCTGGCCGACGACGGCCAGAAGCAGTTCTCCGACCTCAACGTGATCCCGACCGACGCCGTCGACCGCATCGAGGTACTGAAGGACGGCGCCTCGGCCATCTACGGTTCCGACGCCATCGCCGGCGTGGTCAACGTCATCCTGCGCAAGGATTACCAGGGCAACACCTTCCGGTTTTCGCGCGGCGCCAGCGAGGACTGGGACGGCAAGCGTACCAACCTTGCCTTCACCAAGGGCATCGGCAGCCTCGACACCGACCGCTACAACATCCTGTTCAGCATCGAATACAAGAAATTCGACGAAATCTGGTACCGCGACCGTGCCGACCGCGACTACATCGGCCGCATCGACCTGCGGCCCTGGGGTTTTTCGGCCAACGAGGCGCTGGGCGGCACCGGCACCATCATTCCGGGCAGCGGCGCCGCCGGCAGCGCCATCAACGGCAACGTGCGCAATCCGGGCGACCCCACCAATTACACCAACCGCGGCAACCTGGCCGGCCCCGGCTTCACCCGCACCTTCCCGGGCGCGGCCTGCGCGAACTTCACCAACCACCCGCAGGGCGACCCCGGCGGCGGCTGCATCATCGACTCGACCCAGGTCTACCAGCAACTCGAGCCGAAACAGGAAAACATCAGCTTCTTCACGCGCGGCACCTGGCAGGCGACCCCCGACCTGCAGGTCTACAGCGAATTCAACTACTACACCAGCCAGACCGATACCGCGACCACGCCCTCGGGCATCAGCGGCTCGGTCGGCTTCCCCGGCGGGCCGGTCAACAATGCCACCGTCCAGTTCGGTGCGGGGCACCCCGACAACCCCTACTTCGGCAGCCCCGCGCGCCTGCGCTACCTGGCGGCCGACGTCGGTCCGCGCACGTCCAGCATCGGCTCTAACTTCATACGCTGGATCGGCGGCGCCAAGGGCACCCATTTCGGCTGGGACTGGGATTCGGCGATCCTGTTCTCGCACAACCACGTGAACAACATCCAGAACGGCTATCTGCAGCGCGACGTCACCTACGCGCTGCTCGACCCGAGCGCCGCCAACGTTGCCGCAGCAACCGCCAACAGCCCGGCCTACGCGGCGCTGCCGCCCGGCACCTTGTGGCGCATCGGCGAGAATGCCGGGCTCAACTCGCCGGCCCTGTACGCGGCGCTGTCGCCGACGGTCGGCAACCGCGCCAACAGCAAGGTCATCCAGGGCGACATCAAGGCCACGCGCGAGTTCGAGAACATCCCCTACCTGACGGCGCCGCTCGGCCTGGCGGTCGGTGCCGAGTGGCGCCGCGAAAACACCGAGCTGCGCCCGACGGCCGGCACCGAGCGCGGCAACATCATCGGCCTGGGCTATTCGGCCTATGCCGGCGGGCGCAACGTGTTCGCGCTGTACGGCGAGGCGCTGGCACCGCTGCCCTACAACATCGAAGCCTCGGCGGCGCTGCGCTGGGACTACTTCACCGACGTCAACAGTTCCTTTACGCCGAAGGCCGGCCTGAAATGGACCCCGGTGCGCGCATTCGCGCTGCGCGGCACCTTCGCCCGCGGCTTCCGCGCGCCCAGCCCGGCCGAGAACGGCGTCGGCGGCCTGGCCGCGTATTCCACCGCCGCCGACCCGGTGCGCTGCGCGCTGGGCGTGCCGGGCACCTGCGATCCGGCGTCGGTTGCCGTGATCACCTCGCCCAACCCCGCCCTGTCGCCCGAGCGTTCGCGCAGCTACAACGTGGGCGTGATCTGGGATCCGATCCCGCGCGCCAGCGTATCGGTCGACTACTGGAAGATCAAGCGCAAGAACGAGATCAACCAGGACCAGACCACCGCCGCGATTGCCGCCGGCAGCGTGGTGCGCGACCCGGGCAGCGTCAGCGGCATCCCCGGCGACCCAGGCGCCCTGCTGGCGGTGCTGTCGCGCTACGTCAACTCGGCCCAGACCGAGGTGCGCGGCATCGACGTCGACGGCCGCTACAACTACCGCTTGCCCGACACCTACGGCAACCTCAGCGTCGACGTGAAGTACACCCACTTCTTCGAGTGGACCCGTACCGAACGCGACGGCACTTCACGCGACTTCTCGGGCACCCACGGCAACTGCGACATCACCAATTGCACCGGCACGCCCGACAACAAGGCCAACCTGCGCGTCGGCTGGGACCGCAACGACTGGCGCGTGTCGCTCAACGTGAACTTCCGCGGCAAACTCGACAACGTCCTGTTCAAGAACGACCCGGACGGCTGCGCCAGCCACTACGCCGACGGCCGCGACGCACCGGGCGACTGCGAACTGGCCTCGTTCACCACCTTCGACCTGGTGGGGCGCTGGAAGCCGGCACCGAACTGGGAAGTCTTCGGTTCGATCCAAAACCTGTTCGACAAGGTGGCGCCGCTGGATCCGCTGACCTATGGCGCCCAGGCGTACAACCCGCTCGACTACGAAGGGGCGCGGGGACGGTATTACACGGTGGGGGCGCGCTACACGTTCCAATGAGCTTCTAAAAGATTGCAATGAGGCATGCCGTCCGGCCAAAAAAAATGCCCGCAGCGATGCGGGCATCTTTGGAGGAAGCGGCGTATCAGGCCGTACCGCCCACGGTCACGCCATCGATGCGCAACGTCGGCTGACCCACGCCCACCGGCACGCTCTGGCCTTCCTTGCCGCATACGCCGACGCCCGAATCCAGGCGCATGTCGTTGCCGATCATGGAAATGCGGTTCATGGTGTCCGGACCGTTGCCGATCAGGGTCGCACCCTTCACCGGATAGGTGATCTTGCCGTCTTCGATCATGTAGGCTTCGCTGGCCGAGAACACGAACTTGCCGTTGGTGATGTCGACCTGGCCGCCGCCGAAGTTCACCGCGTACAGGCCGTTCTTGACCGACGCCAGGATCTCGGCCGGGTCCTTGTCGCCGGCCAGCATGTAGGTGTTGGTCATGCGCGGCATCGGCAGGTGGGCGAAGGATTCGCGGCGTGCATTGCCGGTGACCGGCATCTTCATCAGGCGCGCGTTCATCGTGTCCTGGATATAGCCCTTCAGGATGCCGTCCTCGATCAGCGTGGTGCACTGGGTCGGGTTGCCCTCGTCGTCCATGTTGAGCGAGCCGCGGCGGTCCTGCAGGGTGCCGTCGTCGACCACGGTCACGCCCTTGGCGGCGACGCGCTCGCCGATCATGCCGGCATAGGCCGACGAACCCTTGCGGTTGAAGTCGCCTTCCAGGCCGTGGCCGACCGCTTCGTGCAGCAGCACGCCGGGCCAGCCCGGGCCCAGCACGATGGTCATCGGGCCGGCCGGCGCCGGACGCGCTTCGAGGTTGACCAGCGCCGACTTGACGGCTTCGCTGGCGTACTGGTCGAGCAGTTCGTCGCTGAAGTAGCCATAGTCATAACGGCCGCCGCCGCCCGACGAGCCGACTTCGCGCCGGCCGTTCTGTTCGGCGATCACGGTGACGGACACGCGCACCAGCGGGCGGATGTCGGCCGCCAGCACGCCGTCGCTGCGCACCACCAGCACCACATCGTATTCGCCGGCCAGGCCGGCCATCACCTGCACCACGCGCGGGTCCTTGGCGCGCGCGATCTTTTCCACGCGCTCGAGCAGCTGCACCTTGGCGGTGGCGTCGAGCGAGCCCAACGGATCGTTCGGCAGGTACAGCGAACGGCCGCCGCTTTCGCGCACGCCCGCCGCCACCTTGACGCGGCCGGCACCGGCACGCGCGATGGTGCGGGTGGCGGCAGCCGCATCCAGCAGGGCCGCCTGCGAGATGTCGTCGGAATAGGCGAACGCGGTCTTGTCGCCGGACACGGCGCGCACGCCGACGCCCTGGTCGATCGAGAAGCTGCCGCTCTTGACGATGCCCTCTTCCAGGCTCCAGCCCTCGCTCTTGGTGAACTGGAAATACAGGTCGGCATAGTCGACCTTGTGCGTGAACATCGTCCCGAGCGTCGTGATCAGCTTGCCTTCGTCGAGGCCGAATGGCGTCAACAGAATGTCGCGCGCGACCGCGAGGGAGGACAGATTCGGTTCGAATGGTTTCATGTACGTGGGTCTTTCGGGTAGGGATAGGGCCATTGTGCCATATCCGCTCCGTTCCTACCGAGGCGGCGTATACGCGGCCAGCCCTGCTGCCCGCTTCCAGCAACAGCGCGCAGTGCACAACCCCGTCTGCATATCCGCAGTGGCTTTCAACTACCGTCTTGAGTGGAGTTGTTATTAATCAAGAATCATGGCAGCATTCACTCTCTTTCCTATGTGCGTCACCTGCCATGCTCAAATCCCTGTTCGAGTCGGCCCGCAATGCCTTGTCGTCGCACGCCTCCCTGCTGCGCCAGTCGCTAGGCGCCCTTGCCCACCTGGAGCCCAAGCTGGCCACCCGCGCCGCCGCCTACGTGCTCGACGGCAGCGAGGCGACGGTGCTGCTCGACCTGCGCACCCGCTCGCCTGATGCCGGCGTCCTGCTCGGGCGGCCCGGAAGCGCCTTTTGGGGCTACTACCATCGCGGCCATGACGACAAGCAGGTCGAGGCCGCCATCGAGGCCGGCCTGACCGCGCGGAATGCTTTCTACAAGCGTATCGGCACCAGCCCGGACGAGATGGCGCTGCTGGTACGCCTGGGACACGTGCTGGAAGCAGGCGACCAGGGCCAGTCGCTGCAGCGCACCGGCTCCAGCGCGCCGGACTGGCTGCAGTACGTGCTCAACGACGCCTTGTCGGCATCCATCCCCGGCAATGCCCGTCCGAAAGACGAGGACCAGCTCGCGTCCCAGCGTCCGGCCTGGGACATCCGCCTGCTGCGCGCCCTGCTCGACGCCAGCGGCCTGCCGCAGCAGATGACGCTGGTGATCGTGTTCGAGCGTAAAGACATCAGTTCCTATTACCAGAAGCAGGTGTACCAGCGACTGCTGGCCACCGGACCGCTCGACGACGACATGCTGGCGCGCCCGGACGACGTGGAACTGGCGGCCAAGGCGCTGTCGGCGGTCGGCAAGGTGTGTCTGGCCGACCGCATCGGCGCGGCCGAGGCCTTGCGCGACCGTTATGCGGCCTTGCTGGTGCGGCTGGCGGTCGGCGACAGCAAGACCGTGCGCGCGGCGGCGGCGGCCCACCTCGACAAGATCGACCGTGCCACCTGCCTGGCCCAGCTCGAGGCCCTGCTGCGCGGCGGCCAGGGCGACGAGCGGGCCCAGGCCGCCGAACTGCTGGCGCGTATCCAGGGCGCGGCTGCGGTGCCGGCGCTGGAAGCCGCGCTGGCCGAGGAGACCGGCAAACCGGGCAAGGCGCTGCAGCAGGCGATCCGCGCCGCGCTGTCGCGCATCGGGGCCGCGTCGGAGGCGGCCGACATCGCGCTGCCCGCGCCGCCGCCGCTGCCGGACTGGCAGGAGAGCGTACTGGCCGACGATGCGGTCGACCTGCTGCTGGCCAATCGCAAGCAGCTGCAGGAACGGCTGCGCAAGGCCGCCGAAGCCGAACAGGCAGAGAACCTCACCCGCGAGCGCAAGTACGAATGGCGACGCCAGCACTACCAGCGCTACCGCCACCTCGGTGAAGGCCAGCTGCGCGACGCCGTGCGCGCCCTGAACGGCGACGCGGATGCCACGCCGGCGCTCACCGCCGGCAACGTCGGCGAGACCCTGCTGTTCAACCGCCGCCTCGAGGCACGTCCCGACTTCGGTTTCGAACAGACAGTCCGTTGGGTGCTGGTGTCGCAAAACCGTCCCGACTGGCTATGGACCAACGACCTGGTCCAGGGCTGGCTGCGGCGCCAGGACCCGGCGCGGCTCGACCTGCGCCAGCTGAGCGAGGTCGCGGCGCGCTGCGGCGCCCGGCCCGACGTGTTCGCGCTGGCCTGCGTGCGCTCCGGCTGGTCGTCGTCGGCGCCGCAGGACCTGCTGCCGCCGGAGCGGGTCTGGCCCTGCCTGGCGCAATTCCCGGAACTGATCGACGAGGGCCTGGGCATGGCCGCGGGTGGGCGCGGGCGCTACGAGGGCCTCGACCTCGGCATGACCCTGTCGGCGCTCGACACCTTCCCGGTGCTGCCGGCGCGCTGGCTGCCGCGCGTGATGGAGTTCGCGCTGGGCGAGACCAAGTCGCAACGCCAGGCGGCCCAGCGCGTGCTCGGCAAGCTGCCCGACATCGGCAAGCGCGTGGCTGAAGCGCTGCAATCGGGCAAGCAGGAGCTGCGCATCGAAGCGGCGCGCTGGCTGGCGCGCATGCAGTACCGCGCGGCGGTGCCGGCGCTGATCACGGCGCTCGACAAGGAAACCCGCGAAACCGTCAGCGCCGAGCTGCTGACGGCGCTCGAGCGCCTGGGGGAGGACGTCGGACCGCGCCTGGCGCCCGAGGCGCTGCTGGCGCAGGCGCGCAAGGGCCTCAAGGCCAAGCCGCCGGCCGGCCTGGCCTGGCTCCAGCTCGACGCCCTGCCCTCCTGCGCCTGGCACGACGGCACGCCGGTCGACCCGGACATCATCCGCTGGTGGGTGATCCTGGCGGCCAAGCTCAAGGAACCGGCCGCCAATGCGCTGCTGCTGCGCTACCTCGGCCTGCTGGCGCCGGCCAGCCGCGCCGCCCTGGGCCGCTTCGTGCTGGTGCAGTTCATTGCGCGCGACACCGCCGGTTGGCCGCTCGAGGAAGCCATCGCCTGGGCCAGCGCCCATGCGCCGGCGCGCTACCAGAACAACCAGCGCCTGGCGCAGCAGTATCCGGACTGGTATGACGAAGCCGCCAAGATGAGCCAGGAACAGGTGTTCGAAGCGGTCAAGCGCGAAAAGCTGGGCGAATACCTGGGCAGCGCGATCAACGAAAAGGGCATCCTGGCGCTGGCATCCGGCATGCCGGGCCACGAGATGGTCGACGCGATCCGCCTGTACATGCGCGACCATTATCCGCGCCGCGCCCAGGTCGAGGCGCTGCTGGAAGCCGCCAGCGTCGCCGACGACCCCGCCGTGATCCAGTTCGTGCTGAGCATCGCGCGCCGCTACCGTACCGCCTCGGTGCAGGAAAAAGCGCGCGTGCTGGTCGAGCGCATCGCCGAGCGCAACGGCTGGAGCCAGGACCAGCTGGCCGACCGCACCGTGCCGACCGGCGGGCTGGACGAATCCGGCCGCATGACCTTCCAGTACGGCACGCGCGACTTCAGCGTGGTGCTGGACGAGAAGCTGAAGCCGGCGCTGCGCAACGCCGAGGGCAAGCCGATTGCCGCCCTGCCCGCCGCGCGCCAGAACGACCCGCCGGAATTGATCAAGGAAGGCAAGCAGCTGTTCGCCACCTGCAAGAAGGAGGTCAAGCAGGTGGTCGACCTGCAGGGCGCGCGCCTATACGAGGCGATGTGCGCCGGCCGCACCTGGCCGGCCGCCGACTGGAACGAGTACGTGCGGCGCCATCCGGTGGTCGGACGCCTGGCGCAGCGCCTGGCCTGGACCCGGCTCGCTGCGGACGGCACGCCGCTCGGCGTGTTCCGCCCGACCGAGGACGGCAGCCTGATCGACGCCGGCGACGAGGAAGTCGAACTGGGAGCGGAAGAGCGCGTCGGCCTGGCCCATGCGTCGCTGCTGGATGCCGGCACCGTGCGCGCCTGGCTGGCCCACTTCAAGGACTACAAGGTCACGCCGCTGTTCGCCCAGCTGACGCGGCGCGCGCCGCCCCTGCCCGATCCGGCGGCGGAACGGATCGACGACCGCCTGGGCTGGACGGGCGACACCTTCACGCTGCGCGGCGCCTTCGGCAAGCTGGGGTACGTGCGCGGCAGCGCCGAGGATGGCGGCGTGTTCTTCGAATACTGCAAGGATTTCACCAGCGTCGGGCTGCGCGTGCACGTCGAATTCTCCGGCAGCTCGCTGCCCGAGGAAAACATGCCGGCCGCGCTCAAGACCCTGGGCTTCGTGCGCCTCGGTAACGGGCGCGGTGGCGCCGTCGCGCTGGGCAAGGTGCCGCCGGTGCTGCTGGCCGAGACCTGGGCCGACTACCATGCCGTGGCGGCCGCCTGCCAGGGCTACGACCCGGACTGGGAACGCAAGATGCCGTGGTAACGGCTGGAGAATCGCATGACCGAAGCAATGACCGAAACAAAAGCGCAGCACGCCGACATCCTGCGCAGCAGCGCCGAGTCGCGCTACCGCGACGAACTGGAACGCCTGGCCGGGGCCGACCGCGATCCGCGTCCCGAGGGCTGGCGCCTGTCGCCGCGCGCGGTGCGCCGCTTCATCTTGGGCGACGCGGCGCTGCGGGTCAGCCGCAAGTTCTACGGCGACGATCCGCTGGTCGACCGCGCCATCGTCACCCTGATGGGGCACCAGGGCCTGATGCTGGTGGGCGAGCCGGGCACCGCGAAATCGCTGCTGTCCGAACTGCTCGCCACCGCCATCAGCGGCGATTCGGCGCTCACCATCCAGGGTGCGGCCGGCACCACCGAAGACCACATCCGCTACGCCTGGAATTACGCGCTGCTGCTGGCCGAAGGGCCGAGCGAGCGGGCGCTGGTGCCGTCGCCGATGTACCGCGGCATGGTGGGCGGCAAGCTGGTGCGCTTCGAAGAGATCACGCGCTGCCCGCCCGAGATCCAGGACACCATGATCTCGCTGCTGTCGGAAAAGCACATCGTGGTGCCCGAGCTGGGGGAAGGCGCGCGCGTGCACGCGCGGCGCGGCTTCAACGTGATCGCCACCGCCAACCTGCGCGACCGCGGCGTGCACGAGATGTCCTCGGCCCTGAAGCGCCGCTTCAATTTCGAGACCGTGCGCCCGATCCGCGACCACGCCTTCGAACTCGAGCTGGTGCTGGGCCAGGTGCAGCGCGAACTGGACGGTGCCGGCCTGCAGCCGCGGGTCGAGCGCGACGCGGTCGGCCTGCTGGTGACGGTGTTCCAGGAATTGCGCGCCGGCGCCACCCGCGAGGGCACGCCGATCAAGACGCTGGACGCGGTGATGTCGACCGCCGAGGCGGTCAACGTGGTGCATGCGGCGGCGCTGGAGGCGGCCTTCCTCGGCAACGGCCAGGTCACGCCGCGCGAACTGGCCAACCAGCTGCAGGGCGTGCTACTGAAGGACAGCATCGACGACGTCAAGCGCGTCCAGCATTATTTCGATACCGTGGTGCGCGAGCGCGGTCGCCGCGACGACGCCTGGAAGGCGTTCGGCGACGCCGCGCGCGGCCTGTGGTCCTGATGCTTTCATGCGTGCGTCCTTGATCGAAGCCCTGCCGCCGGAAGTGCGCGAAGGCCTCGGCCGCATGGCCATGGACGGCGTGCACTTCGCGCCGGTGCGCCACCACAGCCCGGCGTGCTCGCTGGCGCTGCAGGCGATGGTGCGCGAGCTGCGCCCGGCCGCCATCCTGATCGAAGGGCCGGACAGCTTCGACGCCCTGCTGCCGCTGCTGCACGACGACCGCACCCGGCCGCCGGTGGCGATCCTGAGCCAGGCCCGCGCCGCGACAAACAACGACGACGAGCACGACGACGCCCTGCGCAGCGCCTTTTTTCCGTTCTGCGACTACAGCCCGGAATGGGTGGCGCTGCGGCTGGCGCGCGAGCTGGGCGCCGACGCCGCCTTCATCGATCTGCCCTGGCAGGCGCGCGCCGATGACGACGGTCCCGACGAGCGCGCGCGCAGCCTGATGGCGGAACGCTACCTGGCCCACAACACTTATATCCAGGCACTGGCCGCCGCCAGCGGCTGCCGCGACCAGGACGAGCTGTGGGACCACCTGTTCGAACTGCGCGGCGCCGCCGAGCTGCGCGACTGGCGCACGCTGTTCGCCGACGTCTTCGCCTACTGCGCGCTGGCGCGCGCCGGCTACGAGGCCGAGGTGCTGGATGCCGAGGGCAGCCTGGCGCGCGAGCGCCACATGGCGGCCCACATCCGGCGCCGCCGTGCCGCGCTGGCGGCCGCCGGCAGGACCGGACCGATCGTCGTGGTCAGCGGCGGTTTTCATACGCTCGCTCTGCAGCAGATGCTGGCCGCGCCGGAACCGGCGCCATGGAAGAAGCCGCACCGTGCCGCCGCACAGGCAGCGGCCAGCGACTGGCTGATCCGCTACAGCTTCGACCGTCTCGACGCGCTGAACGGCTATGCGGCCGGCATGCCCTCTCCCGCCTGGCACCAGTGGATCTGGGACAGCGCCCAGCTGGACGCCGGCGGTCCGCACCTGGACAGCGTGGCGGCCGATACCCTGGCCCGGCTGGCGCGCCAGGGCCGCGAACGGGGCCTGGCCGAGCAATTGTCGACCGCCGATGTGCAGGCCGCGCTGCTGCAGGCGCTGCGCCTGGCGGCCTTGCGCGGGCATGCCGGGCCGGGCCGCGAAGATGTGCTCGACGCCATGCGCTCCTGCTTCGTCAAGGGTGCGCTGGACGAGGGCAATGCCGGCTTCGCGGCCGACCTGCACCGCTTCCTCGGCGGCAGCGCGCTGGGCGACATCCCGCCGTCCAGCGGGTCGCCGCCGCTGCTGGAGGATGCGCGCCGGCGCGCGCGCAGCCACGCCATCCGCCTCGACGACAGCACGCCGCGCACCGTGCGCCTGGACCTCTACC
>JAKOOD010000303.1 GCA_022701635.1 Burkholderiaceae bacterium
ACACCTGGCTCAAGCGTTCACCCGCCCGTCACCGGCGGGAAAAACGCCACCTCGCCACCCTCGGCCAGCGGCGTGTCGGCCTCGCACATCACATGGTTGAACGCCATGCGCAGCGCGCGCTCGTGCGCCAGCGCCTCGGCCCAGGCGCCGCCGCGCGCGATCAGGAAATCGCGCACCGCGCCCACCGTGGCCACGCCCGCGGGCAGCGCCACGGTGTCGCCCGAGGTGCCGACGGCTTCACGCACGCTGGCAAAAAAACGTAACTGGATATTCACACACTTCCTTTCGACTTCAACACGTCAATCACCGACGATCAATCGCTCAGCGCCGAGAGCGGGATGAAGCGCACCACGTCCCCGGGGGCGATCGCCTGGCCCGGTGGATTGTCGACCAGGCCGTCGGCCCAGACGGTCGAGGTGAGCACACCCGAACCCTGGTTCGGGAACAGGTCCAGCCCGCCGCCTTCATTCATGCGCACGCGCAGGAATTCGTTGCGGCGGTCCGGCTTGGGCCAGTTGAAGTCGGCGCGCATCATGATCGTGCGCGGCTCCACCGCGCCGGTCACGCCCTGCAGGCGCAGCAGGAAGGGCCGCACGAACAGCAGGAAGGTGATGAAGCTCGAGACCGGATTGCCCGGCAGGCCGATGAAGAACGCGGCGTCGGTGTCCGCGCCGCCCTCGATGTCACCTTGTCTGCGGACTTCGCCGAAGGCCAGCGGCTTGCCCGGCTTGACCGCGATCTGCCACATGTTCAGGCGCCCTTCCGCTTCCACCGCCGGCTTGATGTGGTCTTCCTCGCCGACCGACACGCCGCCCGAGGTGATGATCAGGTCGTGCGCGCGCGCCGCCTCGCGCAGCGTGTCGCGCGTCGCCTGCAGGGAATCCGGGACGATGCCGTAGTCGGTGAAGGCGCAGCCGAGGTTTTCCAGCAGGCCGCGCAGCGTGAAGCGGTTCGAGTTGTAGATCGCGCCGGGCTTCAGCGGCTCGCCCGGCATCGCCAGCTCGTCGCCGGTGAAGAACACCGCCACGCGCAGGCGCCGCCGCACCGGCAGCGTCGCCAGGCCGACCGATGCGGCCAGCCCCAGCTCCTGGCCGCGCAGGCGCGTGCCGGCCGGCAGGATGACCGCACCGCTGCGCACGTCCTCGCCGGCGCGGCGGATCCATTCGCCTTGCGCCGGCGCGTGCTTGACGATGACGTGGTCGCCATCGACCTCGCACTGTTCCTGCATCACCACCGCGTCCGCCCCTTGCGGGATCAGGGCGCCGGTGAAGATGCGGGCCGCGGTGCCGGCGGCCAGCGGCTGGCCGACGCTGCCGGCCGGGATCCGCTGCGCCACGTGAAGGCGCGCCGCGCCGCCGGCGCAATCCGCCGCGCGCACCGCGTAGCCATCCATCTGGGTATTGTCCGCGCCCGGCACGTCGAGCGGCGAGACCTGGTCTTCGGCCAGTACGCGGCCGTTGGCTTCCAGCGTGGCGACCGTCTCGACCTCCGCCACCGGCCGCGCGGCGGCCAGCAGGAAGTCGAGCGCCTGGCGCACCGCCAGCATGGGCTTGCGTGCCGGCTGCGCGCCCACCTGTTCCTGCGCCGGCTGCGCGCCCGACCGCTCCTGCGCCGGCTGTCGAGCGCCGCTCACGCCGCCGCCCCCTGCGCCAGCCCGGTGTGCGCGGCGATGAACTCCTTCATCTGGGCGACGTTCGCATGCATCACCACGAAGCGCTGCGGCAGGCTCTCGATGTCCTCGAAGCCGGCCGGGCGCGCGGCGTCGCTACCCAGCGCTTCGAGGATGGTCTCGTTGAACTTGGCCGCCAGCGCGGTCTCCAGCACGATCATCGGCACGCCGGGTGCGACGTGCTCGCGCGCGACCTTGATGCCGTCGGCGGTGTGGGTGTCGATCGTGATGCCGTAGTCGTCGAAGACTTCGCGGATGGTCGCCAGGCGATCCGCATGGTTCGAGCTGCCGGACTGGAAGCCGTACTGCGCGACCGCCTTGAATTCGTCGCCGTCGCTGCCCGGCGCCCCGGACAGGTCGAAGCCGCCATGGGTCTCGACCTTGCGGAACAGCGCATGCGTGCGCTCGGCGTCGCGGCCGACCAGGTCGTAGACGAAGCGCTCGAAGTTGGAGGCCTTCGAGATGTCCATCGACGGGCTGCTGGTGTGATAGGTCTCGGCGGCTTTGCGCACGCGGTAGACGCCGGTGCGGAAGAACTCGTCGAGCACGTTGTTCTCGTTGGTGGCGACGACCAGCTTGTCGATCGGCAGGCCCATCATGCGGGCGATGTGGCCGGCGCAGATGTTGCCGAAGTTCCCCGACGGCACCGTGAACGACACTTTCTGGTCGTTGCTGGTAGTGACTTTCAGGTAGCCGCGGAAGTAGTACACGACCTGCGCCACCACGCGCGCCCAGTTGATCGAGTTGACGGTGCCGATCTTCTGGCGCACCTTGAATTCGAGGTCGCTCGACACTGCCTTGACCATGTCCTGGCAATCGTCGAACACGCCTTCGACCGCGATGTTGAAGATGTACGGGTTCTGCAGGCTGAACATCTGGGCGGTCTGGAAGGCGCTCATCTTGGCGTGCGGCGACAGCATGAACACGCGGATGCCGCGCTTGCCGCGCATCGCGTACTCGGCCGCGCTGCCGGTGTCGCCCGAGGTGGCGCCGAAGATGTTCAGTTCGTCGCCGTTCTTGGCCAGCGCGTATTCGAACAGGTTGCCCAGCAACTGCATCGCCATGTCCTTGAAGGCCAGCGTCGGGCCGTTCGACAGGCCCTGCAGGATCAGGGTCCGCCCTGCGCCCTGCTCCAGCACGCGCAGCGGCGTGATCTCTTCGGCGG
>JAKOOD010000307.1 GCA_022701635.1 Burkholderiaceae bacterium
TGCGCAGCGCCTGCGACATCAGACGGGCTTGCAGGCCCGGCAGCGAGTCGCCCATGTCGCCTTCGATCTCGGCGCGCGGGGTCAGCGCCGCCACCGAGTCGATGACCACCAGGTCGACGCTGCCCGAGCGCACCAGCGCATCGGTGATTTCCAGGGCTTGCTCGCCGGTATCCGGTTGCGAGATCAGCAGTTCGTCCAGCTTGATGCCCAGCTTTTGCGCATACCCGACGTCGAGCGCGTGCTCGGCGTCGATGAAGGCGCAGGTGCCACCCAGTTTTTGCATCTGAGCAATGGTCTGCAGGGTCAGCGTGGTTTTACCCGACGATTCCGGACCGTAGATCTCGACGATACGCCCGCGCGGCAAGCCGCCGACGCCGAGCGCGATATCCAGGCCCAGCGAGCCGGTGGACACGGTTTGCACTTCCTCGACCGGCGCATTGGCATCCATGCGCATGACCGAGCCTTTGCCGAATTGCTTTTCAATCTGCGCGAGGGCAGCTGCCAGTGCTTTGCCCTTCTCGGCTGCGTTTACTGCGGATTTTTTGTCGTCCATAACTTTCTTTCTGTCCTTGAGTGAACCAAGATAGGGGCCGCTCGCGCGTTTTCAATAGCGAGTACTGTATAAAATCCCAGTGGTTTTGGCAAGCGATATTTGCCCATCCTTGACCGATTCGACATGTTGCGAAACTTCACACACAATATGTGCGTGAGCTGGGTCTAACGATGAAATCAGGGGGTGTCACATGCGTATTCTACTAGCGGAAGATGACAGCGTGCTCGCGGACGGGCTGACGCGTTCGCTGCGCCAGTCCGGCTACGCGATCGACTGCGTCAAGAACGGCCAGGACGCCGACACCGCGCTGTCCACGCAGGAGTTCGATCTCCTGATCCTCGACCTCGGCCTGCCGCGCCTGTCCGGCATGGACGTGCTGCGGCGCCTGCGCGCGCGCGGCTCGCTGCTGCCCGTGCTGATCCTCACCGCGGCCGATTCGATCGAGCAGCGCGTGGGCGGCCTGGACGCCGGCGCCGACGACTACATGCCCAAGCCGTTTGCCCTGTCGGAACTCGAGGCGCGGGTGCGCGCCCTCACCCGGCGCGGCCAGGGCGGCGGCTCCACCGTCATCCGCCACGGCCCGCTGGCGTACGACCAGGTCGGGCGCAGCGCCTACATCAACGACCAGATGCTCGACCTGTCGGCGCGCGAACTGGGCCTGCTCGAGATCCTGCTGTCGCGCACCGGGCGCCTGGTGTCCAAGGAACAACTGGTCGACCACCTGTGCGAATGGGGCGAGGAAGTCTCCAACAACGCGATCGAGGTCTACGTGCACCGCCTGCGCAAGAAGATCGAGACCGGCGGCGTGCGCATCGCCACCGTGCGCGGCCTCGGCTACTGCCTCGAGCGCCATGCCGACAGCGCGCGCAAGGCGTCCGACGACGCCGCGGCCGCCCACGCCGGCAAGTGAAGCGGCCGCGGCTCCTGCGCGCCGGGGCAGCCGGCGCACCGCCCGAGCACCCGGCCCGGCAGGCGCTGCCCGGTGCGATGGCGGATGCGCCCTACGCCCCGCCTCACCCCGAGCCCGAGGAAAGCATCCAGCATTCGCTGTTCGGCGAGATCCTCGACTGGATGCTGGCGCCGTTGCTGCTGCTGTGGCCGATGAGTATCGCCATCACTTACCTGGTGGCGAAGTCGATCGCCAACCAGCCCTTCGACCATGCGCTGGAAGACAGCGTCACGGTGCTGGCCCAGCAGGTCAAGGAAGTGGACGGCACCATCATGGCGCGCCTGCCCGGCAGCGCGCGCGACATCCTGCGCGCCGACGACGTCGACAGCATTTATTTCCAGGTGACCGGCCCGCGCGGGGAGGTGGTCGACGGCGACCGCGACCTGCCGCTGCCGCTGGGCGAGGAGCCCGAGCGCAGCGGCCGCGTCCACTTCCGCAACGAAAGCCTGCACGGCACCCCGGTGCGCGTGGCCTATGCCTGGATCAACCTGCAGCCGCTGGCGCAACCAAGACCGAGCCTGGCGCTGGTGCAGGTCGCCGAAACCCTGGACAAGCGCGCCCAGCTCGCCAACGAGATCATCAAGGGCGTGATCCTGCCCCAGTTCATCATCCTGCCGGTGATCCTGGCCCTGGTCTGGTTCGCGTTGTCGCGCGGGCTGTCGCCGCTAGCCCAGCTGCAGGAACGCATCCGTGCGCGCCCGCCGGACGACCTGTCGCCGATCGATTCGCGCCAGGTACCCGAAGAGATCTCGCCGCTGGTCGGTTCGCTGAACGACATGCTGGCGCGCCTGGCCCACACGATCGACGCCCAGAAGCGTTTCATCGCCGATGCCGCGCACCAGATGAAGACACCGCTGGCCGGCATGCGCATGCAGTCCGAGCTGGCGCTGCGCCAGGTCGATCCCGGCGAAATCCACCGTTCGCTCGAGCAGCTAGCCAAGAGTTCGGAATCGGCGACGCGCCTGGTGAACCAGCTGCTGGCGCTGGCGCGCGCCGAAAACCAGCCGCATGCCGGCGTGGCGCTGGCGCCGCTCGACCTCGGCGTGCTGGCGCGCGAGGTGGTGCTGGACTGGGTGCCGGCCTCGTTCGCGCAGGAGATCGACCTCGGCTACGAGGCGCCCGACACACCCCTTGAAATCGCCGGCAACGCGCTGATGCTGCGCGAGCTGCTGTCGAACCTGATCGACAATGCGCTGCGCTACACGCCGGCCGGCGGCAGCGTCACCGTGCGCGTGCGCGTGCGCGCCGACGCGGCCCAGGCCCTGCTCGAAGTCGAAGACACCGGCCCCGGCATCGCGCCGCACGAAC
Source organism: Burkholderiaceae bacterium (assembly GCA_022701635.1). Classification (GTDB taxonomy): domain Bacteria; phylum Pseudomonadota; class Gammaproteobacteria; order Burkholderiales; family Burkholderiaceae_D; genus Telluria; species Telluria phyllosphaerae. The sequence continues at coordinate 2,811 of JAKOOD010000307.1, forward strand.
GCCCACGCGTGTTCGAACGCTTTTATCGCATCCTCGGTTCGAACGCGCCCGGCTCCGGCCTGGGCCTGGCCATCGTGCGCGAAATCGCCCAGCAGCACGGCGCCGACATCCAGATCCTGAACAATCCGCGCAGCACGCAGAAAAAATTGCCGGGCAGCCTGTTCCGGTTGACCTTTCCGCCCGCCGCACCCTTCGACGCTCACACGGACTGACCGCGACCGATGCCGACCGATTCCACCTTGCCCACCGCGCCCGTCGATTCGCCGCCGGTTGCGCCGCCGGCCACGCCGGCCACTGTAACG
>JAKOOD010000665.1 GCA_022701635.1 Burkholderiaceae bacterium
GTTAACCTATCCCGGTGAGCGCCAGCCGCCGCAGGGTCCGGGACCGGCCAATCCGCCGGGATTCGAACGCCGTGGACGGGGCGCAACGGGTCCGCGCGCACGCAAAAAGGTGGCTTGACCATCGGCAGTAACGACAAGACAGCGCGGACTCCTAAAAAAAGGAGACGAAGTGGGACGACGAGAATGGAAACTCGCCGCCGCGCTGCTGCAGACATTGGTCGGCTTGTCCGCCTCACTGGCTCCCGGCCAGGCGGCGGCCCAGCTCGAAGTCAGGATGTGGACGCTGCTCAGCGGCGGCGATGGTGCGCGCATGCGCGCGCTTGTCGATGACTTCAATGCCAGCCAGCGCGACGTGCGGGTGGTAAGCACGACGCTCAAGTGGGGCGAACCCTTTTATACCAAGCTGATCACGGCATCGGTGGTGGGCGCCGGTCCCGACCTGGCCACCGTCCACCTGTCGCGCATCGTCAACCTGGCCGGGGGCGGCGTCCTGCGCCCGATTACGCCTGGCGAGATGGCGGCGGCCGGGCTGCAAGGGGCCGACTACCTGCCGCGCCAGTGGCAGAAGTCGCACTACCAGGGCGCCGCCTATGCCGTGCCGATCGACATGCACCCGCTGGTGCTGTACTACAACAAGACCCTGGCCAGCCAGGCCGGCCTGCTCGGCGCGGACGGCAAGCTCAAGCCGATCGAAGGCGTGGAAGCGCTGGGCGACGCCTTCCGCATCGCCACCGAGCGTACCGGCAAGCCCGGCCTGACGATGGAAAGCAGCCAGAGTTCCTACGCGATCTGGCGCCTGTGGACGTCGATGCTGGCGCAGCAGGAGGTCGGCATCATCCGCGACGGCCGCTTCATCTACGGCGCCGCCGGCGCGTCCACGCTGGCGACGATTGCCACCTGGTTCCGGCGCGGCTACGCCCAGGTCGGACTCGACTACCCGGCGTCCACCAGCCAGTTCATGGGCGGCGGCACCACCTTCATGCTGAACGGGGTGTGGGAAGTACCGGAACTGGTGCGTGCCACGCAGGCGCGCACGCTGGGCTTCGACTATGGCATCGTCCCGCTGCCGAGGATGTACGCCAACGCCAGCACCTGGGCCGATTCGCATGCCTTCGCCATGCCGGCCAATCCGGGACATGCACCTTCGAAGCGGAAAGTCGCGGCGATCATGCAGTTCATCGCCTACGTCAGCAAGCATTCGATGGGCTGGGCCGAGGGTGGCCACATCCCGGCCTACCGTCCGGTGGCGGTATCGCCCGCGGCGAAGTCCCTGATGCCGAACGCGATGTACGCGGCCGCCGCGGACAACGTGATCTACGACCCGGACGGCTGGTACATGGGCGCCGCCGGCCCACTGGAAGCGATCGCCTCGAAGTTCATGCCGGCGGCGCTGTACGGCTACATGACGCCGGCCCAGGCCATGCGCCGTTTCGAGACGGAGTCCGCGCGGCTGGTGCGCAAGGCGCCGCCGCGCTACTGAGGGGAGACGATGGAACGTACCGAACTTCCCGCGCTCGCCGGCGCCCGCCGCGACAACCTGCCGGCGCTGGCGCTGCTGGCACCCTTCCTGCTGGCCTTCCTGCTGTTCTTCCTGGTGCCGGCCATCGAAACCCTCTGGCTCAGCCTCACCGAGAGCAGCCTGACCCGTACCAACGCGTTCGTCGGCCTGGCCAACTACGCGACGCTGGTCCATGACGCCTCGTTCTGGGATGCGCTCGGCAACACCTTCTATTTTTCGCTGCTGACGGTGGTGCCGCTGACCGCGCTCGGGCTGTTGATGGCGCTGCTGGTCAACCGCTTCGTGGCGGCCCAGGGCTGGCTGCAGGGCGTGTTCTTCCTGCCCTTCGTGCTGCCGATCTCGGTGATGACGCTGATCGCCGACTGGATGCTGCAGCCGTCGAGCGGCATCGTCAACCACCTCCTCGGCGGCCAGCGCCCCTGGCTGGCGGACCCGGTGTGGGCGCTGCCGGCGGTGGCGATCGGCACCATCTGGTGGACGGTCGGCTTCAACATGCTGCTGTTCCTGGCCGGCCTGCGCAACATCCCGGCCGAGCAGTACGAAGCCGCGGCCCTGGACGGCGCGCGCGGCTGGACCCTGTTCGCCCACATCACCTGGCCGGCGCTGCGCCCGGTAACGACCACCTGCCTGATCCTGCAGCTGATCGCCTCGCTGAAGGTGTTCGGCCAGACCTACATCCTGACCAGCGGCGGACCGTTCAACACCACCCGCGTGACGCTGCACTATATGTACGAGACCGCGTTCACCCAGAGCGACGCCGGTTATGCGGCGGCGATCGCGATGGCCTTCGTGGCGGTCGTGATCCTGCTGTCGCTGCTGCAGGCCTGGGTGGTGCGCTTCATGGAAAGGCGCGACGCATGAAGTCGAGCTCTCACTTCGCTAAATCGAACCTCGGCTGGACGCTAGCCGGTGCCGCCTGCGCCATCGTGCTGGCCGCATTGTGGGCGGCGCCGCTGCTGTGGGCGCTCAGCACCGCGTTGCGGCCGGAACTCGAAACCGTGTCCGCCGACTTCCACTGGCTGCCGCAGACCTGGACCCTGGACGCCTTTGCCAAGACCCTCGGCGCCGGCAACCTGGTGCGCTGGCTGTTCAACAGCGCGCTGGTGGCGCTGGCGGTCACCGTGATCACGATGGCGATCAGCCTGATGGCGGCGTATGCGTTCTCGCAGCTGCGCTTCCGCGGCAAGGGACTGCTGTTCGCGCTGGCCATGCTGGCCTTCCTGCTGCCTTTCGAGGCGCTGCTGGTGCCGCTGTTCCGCACCATGAACCAGCTCGGCATGATCAACAGCTATGCCGGCATCGTGCTGCCGCAGGTGGTGTCGCCGGTGGTCATCTACGTGTTCAAGCAGTTCTTCGACGGTATTCCGGCCGACTTCCGCGAAGCCGCGACGATGGACGGCGCCGGCCCGCTGCGCGTGCTGTGGAGCGTCTACCTGCCGATTTCCGGGAACATCGTGTGGGCGATGGCGATCGTGACCTTCATCGCAGCCTGGAACAACTTCCTGTGGCCCTTCATCATCGTCACGTCCAACGACATGATGACGGTCCCGCTCGGCCTGACCCAGACCTACGACGCCTTCGGCGTGCGCTACGCCCAGCTGATGGC
>JAKOOD010000319.1 GCA_022701635.1 Burkholderiaceae bacterium
CAGGTGACCGCGGTCATTCACTACATGACGGGCAGGTGGGGCAAGCGCGCTGCGCTCGCGGCCGGCCGGATCGGCATCTTCGGCCATTCGTCCGGCGGATTCACGGCCCTGGTCGGCGTCGGCGCCAGGCCGGACCTGGCCCGCGTGGCTGCGCACTGCGCGGCGCACGCGGCCGACTTCGCCTGCGCCCTGGTCAGCGCGGCGCCGCGCCTGTCCGGGCAGCCTTACGATGCGGGCCTGCGCGACGGCCGCATCAAGGCCGCCGTGATCGCGGCTCCCACCCTTGGCTTCACCTTCGATGCCGCTGGCCTGAGCGAGGTGATGGTCCCGATCCAGCTGTGGCGCGCCGAGGACGACGTATTGCTGCCCCATCCCTGGTATGCCGAGGCGGTGCGCCAGGCCCTGCCGCGAGCACCGGACTACCACGTGGTGCCGGGCGCCGGCCACTTCGACTTCCTGGCGCCGTGCAGCGAGAAGCTGGCGCGTATCGCGCCGCCGATCTGCACGAGCGGGCCGGGGTTCGACCGCGCCGCGTTTCACCGCGATTTCAATGCACAGGTTCTGGCCTTTTTCCAAAAGACGCTCGCCGTGCAGTGAGGGGCCACGCCGGCCCGCCGCCAAAATCCTCTTCGCGATATTCGATGTGCTGGCGGCCGCCGGCGATGTCGGCACCGCGCAATTCCACTCGCCGGATCTCGCCCGCGATAATCTTGGGCAGTTCGGCGAACTCGACGCCGCGGATGCGTTTCTGCGGCGACAGACGTTCGAGCGCGAACGCGAAGAGGGCGCCGGCTAGTTCGCAGCCGGGTCCAGGCCGAGATCGCTCGCCAGCTGCTCGCGCAGCACGTATTTCTGGATCTTGCCGGTGACCGTCATCGGGAAGGCCGACACGAAGCGGATATAGCGCGGCACCTTGTAGTGGGCGATCTGCCCCTGGCAAAAGGTGCGGATCTCCGCCTCGTCCGCATGCGCACCCGGCCGCAGGATGATGCAGGCGCACAGCTCTTCCCCATATTTACTGTCCGGTACCCCGACGCACTGCACGTCCAGCACCTTGGGATGCCGGTACAGGAATTCCTCGATCTCGCGCGGATAGATGTTTTCGCCACCCCTGATCACCATGTCCTTGCTGCGGCCGACGATGGCCGCGAACCCGTTCTCGTCGATGACCGCCAGGTCGCCGGTATGCATCCAGCGGCTGCGATCGATCGTCTCGCGCGTCTTGTCGTCGTCGCCCCAATACCCCAGCATCACCGAGTAGCCACGCGTCAGCAGCTCGCCCTTGACGCCGCGCGGCACGATGCGTCCCTCGGCATCGACGATCTTCACTTCGAGGTGCGGATGGACACGGCCGATGGTCGTGACGCGCAGTTCGACCGGGTCGTCGACCGAACTCTGGAACGACACCGGCGAGGTCTCGGTCATGCCGTAGGCGATCGTAATCTCGTGCATGTGCATCTTCTCGATCACACGGCTCATCACCTCGGCCGGGCAGGGCGATCCCGCCATGATCCCGGTGCGCAGCGTCGACAGGTCGTAGCCGTCGAAATCCGGCTGGTCGAGGATCGCGATGAACATCGTCGGCACGCCGTGCAGCGCCGTGCAGCGTTCCGCCTGGACTGTCCGCAGCACCGCTTGCGGATCGAAGCCTTCGCCGGGATACACCATCGCGGCGCCGTGGGTTACGCATGCCAGGTTGCCCAGCACCATGCCGAAGCAGTGATACAGCGGCACCGGGATGCAGAGCCGGTCGCGGCTGCCCAGTTTCATCGCCTCGCCGATGAAGAAGCCGTTGTTGAGGATGTTGTGGTGGCTGAGCGTGGCGCCCTTCGGTGCGCCCGTGGTGCCGGAGGTGAACTGGATATTCACCGGATCGTCGAACTGCACGCTCGCCTCGACCCGAGCCAGGCGATCGAGCAGGGCGGCGCCCGGCGCCACCAGCAGGCTATCGAAATTCAGCATTCCGGGCGTACGCTCGGCGCCCAGGCGGATCACATGGCGCAGATGCGGCAGGCGTGCCGACCGCAACGCGCCCGGCGCGGCGTCGCGGAGTTCCGGCGCCACGTCCTGCAGCATCTCGATGTAATTGCTGGACTTGAAGACGGGCGCCAGGACCAGCGCACTGCATTGCACCTTGTCGAGCACGTACTCAAGTTCGGCGCGGCGGTAGGCCGGATTGATGTTCACCAGGATCAGGCCGGCGCGCGCGGTGGCGAACTGGACCAGCACCCATTCCGCGCAGTTCTGCGCCCAGATACCGACCCGGGCACCGGGTTCGAGTCCCAGCCCCAGCAGGGCGGCGGCCAGCCAGGTCACTTTGTCGTCGAATTCGCGGTAGGTCCACCGGATGCCCTGGTAGGGCACGACGAGCGCATCGCTGTCGCCGAAGCGCGCAGCGATGGATGCCAGGTAGGGGCCGATCGCTTGTCCGATGAGCGGTAGGTCGTGCGCGCCATGCACGTAGCTTGCTTGCTGTTCCATGGGATGTCTCCGTTATTGTCGTTCGAGGGCGTACCCGGCACAGAATACTGTATTGACAGGACGTCCAGATTCGCGGACGAGTAGAATGTTAAAACCTTTTCGACTCGACAAACAAAATCATGAAACAAATTCAATCATCGATGGTTTCTTACAAGCGTCCGGACGGCCAGGAAGTGCAAGGCTATCTGGCGCAGCCGCACAAGCGCGAGGGCGCACCCGCCGTCGTCGTCATCCAGGAGTGGTGGGGTCTGAACGACCAGATCCGCGGCGTCGCCGACCGCCTGGCGCTGGCCGGCTATCTCGCGCTGGTGCCCGACCTCTACCGCGGCAAGATGACGGTGGAAGAGGAAGAAGCCCACCACCTGATGGACAGCCTGAACTTCGGCGATGCCGTCAGCCAGGACATCCGCGGCGCCGTCGACTACCTGAAGGGGCGGGCGCCGGCCGTCGCCGTGACCGGCTTCTGCATGGGCGGCGCACTGACGCTGCTGGCGGCGTCGCAACTGCCCGACCTGTCGGCCGCCGTGGTCTGGTACGGCTGCCCGCCGCTCGACTATATCGACGCCGGCAAGATCACGGCGCCGCTGCAGGCCCACTGGGGTACCCAGGACGCGTTCTTCCCGATCGCCAC
>JAKOOD010000722.1 GCA_022701635.1 Burkholderiaceae bacterium
CGCGCCGGCCACGCGGCGGGCTGGATGTCCCTGCCGGCGTTGCGCGGATCGAGGGCCAGCCAGCCGCTCCAGGCGCTGCGCAGGAAATGCAGGTAGCGCGGCGTGTGCACGCGCTCGAGCGAGGCCAGGGACACGCCGTGCGGGGTGACGATCTGGCCCAGGCCGCGGCCGTGCAGTTCGGCCACGATGAGGTCGAGGCGCTCGGGTTTCTCGGAACACGGAAGCGGCGCGCCGGGCCGGGGGACGGCGCGCGGGCTGTGGTGGGCGTGGTGTTCGTTGAAGAAGGTGAGCAAGGTATTCTCTCGGCCGGCACTTCGAAAAACTGCTGCGCTGATCCTGCTGTTTACATCAGCACGTCGCCCCCGCGAAGGCGGGGTCCAAGTTCTGCAAGCGTACCGGTCGCTCGAGCAAACTTGGAGCGAACAGTGCCAGTGGCACTGTTCGCGCCTTCGCGGGGGCGACGGTCTTTAAGCTAACGGTGCGTCGGGCGCTCGCCGCGCCGTCAGCCCTGGTGATTACTGCACAGTGTACTGCTGTTGTACGCCGCCACGAAATCGTCGAAGCTGCCGCTGTCGGCCGCCTCGATCCTGGCCTGCTCGTCCAGCGACGCTTGCGCTGTCTCGTCGAACAGCGCCAGTTCCGCCGGCATCAGCGGTTCGGCGCGCAGCGCCCGGGCATGCAGTTCGCTCTGCTGCAGGCCGAATTTGGCAAACGAGCCGAGCGCGCGCACTTCTTCCAGCACGCGGGCGGACGGGGTGATGTCGGGGTTCGCCACCTTGGCCTTCTGCAGCTCGAGTGCGGACAGGTGCGCGCCGGCGTAATTGTGTTCGCTGTCGAGCAGTTCGGCGAGCGGGCGGATGCGTTCGAGCAGCTCGGCCGCCCACTCCAGCAGCGGCACTTCGGCGTCGTTGCGGGTCAGCGTGAGACCCGGGCGGCGGCCTTCCTTGACGGTACGCGCGAAGTTGCGGGCATGGACCTGTCCTTCCATCGCATTGATCAGCGGGCTTTCCTCGAGTGCGCAGAACAGCAGGAAGGCGTCCAGGAAGCGCCCGGTTTCCAGCGCCACGCCAACCGGCTCGAACGGGTCGATGTCGAGGCAGCGCACCTCGATGTACTGCACCCCGCGGTTGCACAGCGCCTGTACCGGACGCTCGCCGGTACGGATCACGCGCTTGGGGCGGATGGTCGAATAGTATTCGTTCTCGATCTGCAGGATGTTGGTCGACAGCTGCACCCATTCGCCGTCCTGCTTGGTACCGACGTCGGCGTACGGCGGATACGGGCGGTTGACCGCGTCCATCAATGAGGTGACGTAGCTTTCCAGGCTGTTCTCGTGCGGACGCAGGCCGGACTGGGCGTCGTTCTGGTAACCCAGGTCGCTCATGCGCAGGCTGGTGGCGTACGGCAGGTACAGGTTATCGTCGGACAGCGTCTCGAGATTGTGCTCGCGGCCGCGCAGGAAGCCCGTGGCCAGCACCGGAGAAGCGCCGAACAGGTACATCAGCAGCCAGCTGTAGCGGCGGAAGTTGCGGATCATCGCGATATAGCTCTCGGACTGGAAATCGCGCAGCGCATGGCGGCGTTCCTCGGCGATGCCTTCGCTCTCGGCCAGCACTTTCCACAACCGCTCGGGCAGCGAGTAGTTGTAGTGGATGCCGGCGATGCATTGCATGGCCTTGCCGTAGCGCAGGGCCAGGCCGCGCCGGTACACGTGCTTGAGCATGCCGATGTTAGACTTGCCGTACCAGGCGATCTCGATCTCTTCTTCGGACGGCAGGTCGCACGGCATCGACTGGCTCCACAGCATCTCGCCGTCGAGCTTGGTGTAGGCGTAGCGGTGGATCGCGTCCAGGCGGCTCAGGGCCAGGCTGATGTCGTGCTCGGTCGGCGTGATGAATTCGAGCAGGGCTTCCGCGTAATCGGTGGTGATCTGCGCATGGGTCAGGGCGGCGCCGAGTTGGACCGGGTGCGGTGTCCGCGCCAGACGGCCCTGGCTGTCGACGCGCAGCGTCTCGCGCTCGATGCCGCGCAAGCCCTGCAACAGCAGGCCGCGGTGGGCATCGTCGTCCAGCAGGGCCAGGCGGCGGGTCAGTTGGTTCGACACGGAATTTCCTTTCTTATACTGTACTGCTTTGAAGGTGCAGAGAGTAACCGAAAACGGCCAAGCGCGCCGGGCACCGCGCAATATGACGATTGTATTAACCTGGCACCGGCTGCGGCGCCCCGAACAGTGCCTGATCGGGCGCCTGATCGGGCACCTGGGCGCGGCCCTGTGGGGGCAGCGGCAGCGGCGCCGGATCGGGTGCCTGAGCGGGCGGCTGCGCCGGCGGCGGCGTGGCCTGGGCCGCGATCCAGCGTTCGACTTCCCGCTCCAGCAGGTCGAGCGGCAGCGCGCCCTGGCCCAGCACGGCCTCGTGGAAGGCGCGCACGTCGAAACGCCCGGCCAGCAGCCCCTGCGCCTTGCGCCGCAGCGCCAGGATGTGCAGCTGGCCGATTTTATACGCCAGCAGTTCGCCTGGATGGGCAATCGCGCGGTCGACTTCTGCCTCGTTGTCGAACGGCGGGTTGGCGGTGGTCGCGTTCAGGTAGTCGAGCGCCTGCTGCCGGGTCCAGCCACGCGCATGGATGCCGGTGTCGATCACCAGGCGGGCGGCGCGCAGCAATTCGTCGGCCAGG
>JAKOOD010000010.1 GCA_022701635.1 Burkholderiaceae bacterium
GGGGGCGGGGTGTCCACGTAGACGACCTGGGCGCCGGCCGGCACGGTGATGCTGCCGAAGGCGCCGGCCACGAGGGCGGCAAGAAGCAGGTGTTTCATGTTGGCCTCCTTGATCGAGTTGTTCACGACATGACCACTCTAGATCAAGGAGGGGGGTGCGACTGTGCGGCGCCTAACGCCGTTCAGGCGACCAGTTTGGCGAAGCGTGCCAGGTCGACGTTGCCGCCGCTGATCAGGATGCCGACCTTTTTGCCGGCTACCGGATAGACACCCTGCAGCGCCGCCGCGGCGGCCAGGCAGCCGGTCGGCTCGACCACCATCTTCATGCGCTCGGCAAAGAATTTCATGGTCGCGACCAGCTGGTCATCGCTGACGGTGACGATATCGTCGACCAGGCGCCGGATCACTTCGAAGTTGTGCTGCCCCAGGTGGCTGGTCTGGGCGCCGTCGGCGATGGTCTGGGGCACGCCGATGTCGACGATCCGGCCGGTGCGCAGCGATTGCTGGCCGTCGTTGCCGGCTTCCGGCTCGACCCCGATCACCTTGCAATTCGGCGACAGCGCCGACGCGGACAGCGCCGAGCCGGCCAGCAGGCCGCCGCCGCCGAGCGGTACCAGCAGCACGTCGAGTTCGCCGACGTCATCGAACAGTTCCTTCGCCGCCGTGCCCTGGCCGGCGATCACGTCCGGGTGGTCGTAGGGCGGGATCAGGGTCATGCCGCGTTCCTGGGCCAGGCGGCGGCCGATCTCTTCGCGGTTTTCGGTGTAGCGGTCGTAGAAGATCACTTCGCCGCCGTATTCCCGGGTCGCGGCCACTTTCAGCGCCGGGGCGTCGTTCGGCATGATGATGGCGGCGCGGATGCCGGCCAGCCGCGCCGACAGCGCGATCGCCTGCGCGTGGTTGCCCGACGAGTAGGTCAGGACGCCGGCGCGGCGCTGTTCCTCGGTAAATCTGGCGATGGCGTTGTAGGCGCCGCGGAACTTGAACGCCCCCATGCGCTGGAAATTCTCGCACTTGAAGAACAGTGTGGCGCCGCCAGCGGGATCGACTGCGGCGTCGGCGGTGCGCGAGGTCAGGACCGGCGTGCGGTGGGCCGCGCCGTCGATGCGCGCGGCCGCCTGTTCGACGTCGCCGTACTGGAGTGGGGTTGCGTTTTCAAGCATGTCGGTCGCCTTCGGTTTGTACAAACGGAAGGCTCCAGTATACCGGGAGCTGCCTTAAAACGGACAGGGCTAGGCGCAATGCCGAAGACAGGAACGCACGGCGAGGCGCTGCAACGACGCCATGTCCGTTCTAAGGCAGCTCCTAGGTTGCCAGCGGCAGGGAAAAGGCGATGACCAGCCCGCCGCCGTCGCGGTTGCGTACCGACAGCTCCGCATTGTGGCGCGCCACCACCCGCTCGACGATGGCCAGGCCCAGGCCGGCGCCGTTGGCCTGGCCACGCGCGCTGTCCAGCCGCGTGAAGGGGCGCAGCAGCAGCTGGATCTGGTCTTCCGGCACGCCCACGCCATGGTCGTTGATCTCGACCACGGCGCGCCGGCCGTGGCCGCTGAGCTTGACGTGGCAGGCGATGTCGATCTCGGTGATGTCCTGGCCCGGCGTCTTGCCGTAGCGGCGGGCGTTCTCGATGATGTTGTTGATCACGCGGCGCAGGTCGGTCGAGTTGGCCGGCACGTGGATGTCGCCGTCGATGTCGGCGCTGACGCGCACGTCCTGCAGGCGCGCCGCTTCGCGGGCGCAATCCTCGAGCAGCTCGGACAGGTTGATCGGCACGAAGGTCGCGGCTTCGGTCGGGCGCGCGAAGTCGAGGAACTGGCCGATGATGGCGTCCATCTGCGCGATGTCCGACTGCATGCCGTCGCGTGCCTCGGTCGACAGGTTGGCCATCTCGAGTTCGAGCTGCATGCGCGCCAGCGGCGTACGCAGGTCGTGCGAAATGCCGGCCAGGATGATCGCGCGATCCTTTTCCAGCTGCTGCAGGTCGTCGATCATCTGGTTGAAGCTGCGGTTGGCCTCGACGATTTCCTTCGACCCTTTTTCCGGCAGCGGAGCAGGGCGCTTGCCCTGGGCGATGGCGCGCGCGGCCGCGGTCAGGCGCGCCAGCGGCAGGTTGACCAGGCTCGAGATCAGCGCCGCGCCCACCAGCGACAGCACGCCGACCAGGGTGGCCCAGCCCAGCCACTGGACGCCGGTCAGGCTGGCGATGCGCTCGCGTTCCAGCATCAGCCAGTACTTGTCGCCGTCGATGTCGAAGCTGACCCAGAAACCCGGCATGTCGTTCACGCGGCGCGAGAAGCGCGTGTCCTGGCCCAGCCGGCCACGCACCCTGGCCGCGATCTCGGGCAAGAGCCAGGCCGGCGGCGGCTCCACGTGGTCGGTCGGCTCCAGGGTCAGCACGCGAATGCCTTCGTTCGACACCAGCTCCATCAGCAGTTCCAGCCGCAGGTCGGGCGCCGAGTGGGTCAGCGCCGCCTTGGTGATGGTGACCACGGACACCAGCAGCTCGGCGGTCTGCTCGGCCTGCGAGCCGCGCTGGAACACGCTGAGCATGCCGATCCAGGACGCCATCGACAGCGCGGTCAGCACGGACAGCAGGAAGAAGGTGCGCCAGAACAGGCCGCTGCGTATCCAGCCGAGGCGACGCGGTGCGGCGCGCCGTTCGGTGCGCCCGTTGGCAAACATCGTCGACACTAGCGCGGCTGGCCTTCAGGAATGAACACGTAGCCCAGGCCCCAGACGGTCTGGATGTACAGCGGGCTGGATGGATCGGGCTCGATCAGTTTGCGCAGGCGCGAGATCTGGACGTCGAGCGAACGGTCGAAGACTTCGTATTCGCGGCCGCGCGCCAGTTCCATCAGCTTTTCGCGCGACAGCGGCTGGCGCGCATGGCGCGCGAACACCTTCAGCACCGAGAATTCGCCGGTGGTCAGGGGCACGGTCTCGCCGTTTTTCTTGAGGGTGCGCGTGCCCAGGTCGAGCACGAAGTCGCCGAACTCGAAGGTCTGCGGCGTCTCGCTCGGCGCGCCCGGGATTTCGTCGGGACCCTTGCGGCGCAGGACAGCATTGATGCGTGCCACCAGCTCGCGCGGGTTGAACGGCTTGGGCAGGTAATCGTCGGCGCCCATTTCGAGGCCGACGATGCGGTCGACGTCTTCGCCCTTGGCGGTCAGCATGATGATCGGGGTCTGGTCGCCGGCGCCGCGCAGGCGGCGGCAGATCGACAGGCCGTCTTCGCCGGGCAGCATCAGGTCGAGCACCAGCAGGTCGTAGCGCTCGCGCAGCCACAGCTTGTTCATGGCCGGCGCGCTTTCGGCGGTGACGACCTGGAACCCTTGTTCGGTCAGGTAGCGGCGCAGCAGGTCGCGCAGGCGGACGTCGTCGTCGACGACCATGATCTTGGAGGCGTGGCCGCCGTTGTTGGCGGTACCGGGAGTCGGGCTTGTGGCGTTCATGATTCTGTCAAGATTTGTCAGATTAATGTCGCTATGGTAACTTCATATGGCCAGCTGGACAGGGCTTACTGTTGAGGCATTACATTGTGTTACAAACTTTACCCAATTGGGCTTATACCCACAGCGGAATACACATAAACTGACCTCATCGAATCACGACTTATCACCATCGTTTTACGCAGTACAGCTTAACTTTTAAATTGGCATCGCGGAAGAGGAACACCAATGAATAGCGCGTTCATCGACAACCAGGCAGCAACGAAGGCAGTGCGCATTGCGCGCGTCGCCCTTCGCGGTGCGCTGGCATGCGCTCTGGTCTTTGGCGCCGGC
>JAKOOD010000015.1 GCA_022701635.1 Burkholderiaceae bacterium
AACAGCCATCTTGTGTCCTCGTGTGAGCGTTGGTTGAACAGACCGGGCAGATATTGGGATAACGAAAATTATTTCAAGGGTCTTTTTAATAAGCAATATTGCGTCGCCGATGTATGCGCCATACATAATCTTCCGATATTTTTCTCGACTTCATGATCTAGTCGACATACCGTATCGGCGCAGCGGAATTTTTTTCGTGCCCGGTGTCGAAACCTGCAAGCGCCATCCGTCGTCGTGATAGCAGCATCCACAGCGAGCAAACCAGGGAGATCCATCATGAGTGAAGCCGTCCGCCCCATCCCCGAAGGCTTCCGCACCGTCACGCCCCACCTCGTGTGCGGCGACGCGGCGGCGGCCATCGCGTTCTACCAGCAAGCCTTCGGCGCCACCGACATCGGCCGCATGAATATGCCCAACGGCAAAATCGGGCATGCCGAAATCCGCATCGGCGATTCCCGCCTCATGCTGGCCGACGCCTTTCCCGAATACGGCAGCAACGACCCGCTGGTACTGAAGGGGTCGCCGGTCGTGATCCATCTGTACGTCGAGGACGCCGACGCCGCCTGGGCGCGCGCCACCGCCGCCGGCGCCACGCCGATCATGCCGCTGGCCGACGCCTTCTGGGGCGACCGCTACGGCCAGGTCCAGGACCCGTTCGGCCATCGCTGGTCGATCGCCACGCACCAGCGCGAGGTTCCGGTGGAAGACATGCAGGCAGCGCTGAAAGCGATGGTGGCATCGGCATGCGGAGGGAACGCGCAATGAAATTCATGGTCATCGTCGAGGCCAGTGTGGCGTCCGAAGCCGGCGTCATGCCGAGCACCCGACTGCTCACCGACATGGGCAAGTTCAACGACGAGCTGGTCAAGGCCGGCGTGCTGCTGTCCGCCGAGGGCCTGCACCCCAGCAGCCGGGGCGCGCGTATCCGCTTCAAGGACGACCAGCGCAGCGTCATCGACGGTCCCTTCGCCGAGACCAAGGAACTGATCGCCGGCTACTGGCTGATCGAGGTCAGCTCGAAGGAAGAAGCGATCGAGTGGATGAAGCGCGCACCGAACCCGCACGACGGCGTCGACAGCGAGATCGAGATCCGCCAGGTCTTCAGCGAAGCCGACTCCGGCGAGGCGTTCACGCCAGAACTACGCGCGCAGGAGCAGGAGCACATGCGCACCATGCGCGAACAACACGCGCGATAAGGGGGCCGGCCATGCAGTTCATGATCATCCGCAAGGCCGATGCTGCCACCGAAGCCCTCCTGCCGCCGGCACCGGGGCTGATCGAGGACATGGAACATTTTCACCAGCAGTTCGCCGACGAGGGCCGGCTCGGGCTGGCCCTGGGGCTGCGTCCGAGCGGGCACGCCGTGCGCCTAAAGATAGGACCGGGCGGCGAGCGCATCACCGACGGACCGTTTGCCGAAACCAAGGAACTGGTGGCCGGCTTCACCATCATCGAGGCGGATTCGAAGGAAGCCGCCATCGAGCGCCTGCGCCGGTGGCCAGCGGCCGACGCCGACGCCACCGGCCAGGTCACGCTGGAACTGCGCGAGACCGGCTGCCCGGGCGGCTGCGCCGAAGTCGCGTCCAGCCTGGCCGGCAACGACGACAGCGCCGGCCGCTACGTGATCCTGCTGCGCTCCAATGCCGACGCCGAACGCGACACCGTGCCAGCGCAGGAAAAGCGCGATGCGCTGGACGCCTTTAACATGGCCGAGGCGGCGGCCGGCGTGCTGCTGGCCGGCGACGGCCTGATGTCGAGTGCGCGCGGGGCGCGGGTCACGCTGTCCGGTAGCGGCGGCAAGGTGGACGTCAACGTGATCGACGGCCCGTTTGCCGAAGCGAAGGAGCTGATCGCCGGGTTCTGGATAATCCGCGCCGGCTCCCTCGACGAAGCGATCGCGTGGGCGCGCAAGCTGCCCTACCCCACCCGCCTCGATGCCGCGACGGAGGTCGAGGTCGAGATCCGCGAAGTGCTGACCATGGATGAACTGGTCGGCGCATGAGCGAAGCCGCTACGGGCCATAGCGTCGGCCGCACCGTCGAAGCGGTCTGGCGCATGGAGTCGGCGCACATCGTCGGGGCATTGACGCGCATGCTGCGCGACGTCGGCCTGGCCGAAGAGCTGGCCCAGGACGCCCTGCTGCAGGCGCTGGAATCGTGGCCGGCGGACGGCTTGCCGGAGCGCCCCGGCGCCTGGCTGATGCAAGTGGCCAAGCACCGCGCCCTCGATCATCTGCGCCACCAGTCCATGCGCGCCGGCAAGGAAGGCGAGCTATCCTGGGAATTCGACGAACAACTGCGCGCCGGCCAGCGCCAGCCCGACGAGCTGGCGGAGCTGGCGCAGGAAGCGCGCGGCGGCATCGCCGATGACGTCCTGCGCCTGATCTTCGTCGCCTGCCACCCGGTGCTCTCCAGCGAGGCGCGCGCCGCGCTCACGCTGAAACTGGTCGGCGGCCTGTCCACGCTCGAGATCGCACGCGCCTTCCTGGTGCCCGAAGCCACGGTCGCCCAGCGCATCGTGCGTGCCAAGCGCACGCTGGGGGCGGCACAGGTGCCGTTCGAGGTGCCGTCCGGCCTTGAGCGCAAGCCACGCCTGGCGTCGGTGCTGCAGGTGATCTATTTGATCTACAACGAAGGCTATGCCGCCAGCGCCGGCGCCGACTGGCTGCGTCCCGCCCTGTGCCGCGAGGCGCTGCGCCTGGGCCGGGTGCTGGCCGAGCTGATGCCTGGAGAGGGCGAAGTCCACGGCCTGGTGGCGCTGATGGAAATCCAGTCCTCGCGCGAGCGGGCGCGTACCGGACCGGATGGCGCGCCGGTCCTGCTGCTGGAACAGGACCGCACGCGCTGGGACGGCCTGCTGATCCGGCGCGGCCTCGATGCCCTCGAGCGCACGGCCGGCTGCGGCAGCCTGGGGCCGTACGCGCTGCAGGCCGCCATCGCCGCCTGCCATGCGCGCGCCCTGCGTCCGGAAGCGACCGACTGGGTGCGCATCGCGGCGCTGTACGATGCGCTGGCCCAGCTGCTGCCCTCGCCGGTGGTGGAACTCAACCGGGCGGTTGCCGTCGGGATGGCGTACGGGCCGGCCGAAGGGCTGGCGCTGGCGGATGCGCTGCTGGCCGAGCCGGCGCTGCGCAGCTACCACCTGCTGCCCAGCGTGCGCGGGGATTTGCTGGCCAAGCTGGGGCGGCATGAGGAGGCGCGGGCCGAGTTCCGGCGGGCGGCGGGGATGACGCAGAATGAACGGGAACGGGCGCTGCTGCTGGCGCGGGCGGTTCGCTAGCCTGTCTATCCGGCGTCATCGCACTCGCGCGCGATGTGGTCCACCCAATACAGCGCCGGTACTTCGCCGCGGACGATCACTTTGAGGCAGATTCCTTGTTCCCGGCCGCAATGTCATGCTGGTCGCGCATGGCTTCGTGGCCAAGGTGATCCGCGCCCTGCTCACCGGCCTGTCCTGGGATGCGTTTTTCCGGGATGCCTTGAAAAATGGCGAAGTGGCGCACTACCCATTGACGCAAGGTCTCATGCGCGACTTCGGCTGTCCGTTCTATTGATTATATTCACCTGGCGCCGCGCGAGGGCGCGCGCCGGCTAGTTCCGGCGCGCCTGTTCCAGGAAGGTCCACAGCGCCTCGTCCTCCATCGACGCGATGTTCACCCGCATCATGGTGGTCGGCAGCTGGCGC
>JAKOOD010000020.1 GCA_022701635.1 Burkholderiaceae bacterium
ACCCAGCGCCTGGTGGCCGCGGTGTCGGTGGCGCGCGCGCTGGGCGGCGGCTGGACGCAGGGGGCGCCGGAGGCGACCATTGCCAAGGCCGGCAACTGAGCTTCCATCACGGGTAGGGTGGGCACAGGGTGCCCACCCTACGGTTGACAGCGACTCCGTCGCCCCTGCGCAGGCAGGGCCCCAAGTTCGTCGAGCAAAGCAAGACGGTGTAATATCGGCAACCACCACCACTCCGCCGATACCGTCCATGTCCCTGCGCCCCCACGCCCTGCTCATCGCAGCACTCCTCGCCGCCAACCCCGCCTTCGCCCAGTCCTGGCAGCCGCAGACCAGCAACACCGGCGCCGAACTGCGCGGCCTCTCGGTCGTGAGCGCCACGGTGGCCTGGGCCAGCGGCACCAAGGGCACCGTCCTGCGAACGGTCGACGGCAGCCACTGGCAAGCCATGCAGGTGCCGGACGCCGACAAGATCGATTTCCGCGACATCCAGGCCTTCGACGCCGACACCGCCATCGCCATGGGCGCCGGGCCGGGTGCCGCGTCGCGCCTGTTCCGCACCGTCGACGGGGGCGCCCACTGGACGCCGATCGCCACCAACGGCTACGCCGACGGCTTCTGGGACGGCATGGCGTTCTGGGACAAGGACAACGGCATCCTGTTCGGCGACCCGGTCAAGGGCCGCTTCCAGGTCTACGTCACCGGCGACGGCGGCGCAAGCTGGCACGAAGTCCAAGCCACGGGACTGGATGCGCTGCCCTCGGAAGGCGCATTCGCCGCCAGCGGCACCAGCATCGCCGTGGCCGGCACGGGCGACGCGTGGATCGGCACCGGCGGCGCAAGCAGCGCGCGCGTGTTCCACTCGAGCGACCGCGGCCGCACCTGGCGCGCGGTGGCGACCCCGATCCCGGCCGGCGCGGCGGCCAAGGGCGTGTTTTCGGTGGCGTTTGCGAATCCGAAGGAGGGTGTGGCGGTCGGTGGCGACTACAAGGAAGCGAGGCTGGCCGGCGTCAACGGCGCCGTGACCCTGGACGCCGGCGCCAGCTGGACCCCGCTGCACATCCAGCCGGCGGGCTACATGTCGGTGGTGGCGGTGGTGCCCGGAACAAAGGCCACCCTGGTGGCCGGCGGCCTGGCAGGGTCCGGGGTATCGCGCGATGGCGGCAAGAGCTGGACCGTGCTCGACACCACGCCCATCAACACGGTCGGGTTTGGCGCCGCGACCAGCGGCTGGGCCGTCGGCCCCAAGGGACTGCTGCTGAAGTACACCGGCCCCGCCCTCTGAACGACCACATTCCGACCACACATCCGGCGCTGTCGACGCGCCGGGCGCAGGCGCGGCATGCCATGCAAGTGGCGGCCGCGCCTGCGTTGTTTGGAACATCGGGGGCTGCGCCAACGTTGTCGCTGTGTTTGATTGGCAATAAAATAAGAATAAAGAAAACATTTATTTATTTAATGCAAATATTATGCAATAATTGCAACCGTTCTTAGCATTAATCAAATAAGCGTCACCCAATCACCAGGACATCATGAACAAGACTATTCGTAACAGCTTCATCAGCGCAGCACTGGCACTTTTCGCAGCAGGTTCCGCTTGCGCCGGCGTCATCACGAGCAGCAAGAACGTCAGCTACACTGCCACGCTGTCGGGCAATGTCCTGAACCTGAGCATCGATGCTGGTGCCAACGGCTGGAATGCGACGGAGCTGGATGTCCTGACCTTCAATATGGCAGGCCTGAGCAGCGTGACCCTGGTAGCGGCACCGACCACCGGCTGGACCTACAGCTTCAAGGACAACGCGACCGGCAAGGACATGGCGACCTTTACTGCCGTCGACGCCAACCACACCCTGCTGGGCGCACCGCTGGCATTCAGCTTTGCCTTTAGCGGCACCGACCTGGATTTCGCCAAGCTCGGTCTGAAGGCGACCTACCTCGCCAACGGCGGCCAGAGCGATTCGATCACCGCGCTTAACGTGAGCGTGGCGGCCGCCGATCCGGCCGACGTGCCGGAACCGGCATCGGTGGCGTTGCTGCTGGGCGGCCTGGGCTTGATGGGCGCACTGCGCCGCAAGGCCCGCCGCGGCTGACCTGAGGCGTCCCTGAAGGGATACAATCCCCGGATTGTCATCCACATCCGGGACCCTATGAAAACCATCTTCCGCCCGCTGCTGCCGCTCGTCCTGATGGCGGCAGCCGCCAGCCTGGCCGCCACGGTCGCCGCTGCCGACAGCGCGGCCCCGGCCTCCGCCGCCGACCTGAACGCGATGGCCAAGCGCTTCGCCCCGGTCGACCTGACGGCCGACACGGGCAAGCTCTCGGCCGGCGACCGCGTCGCCATCGGCAAGCTGATCGACGCCGCCAAGATCGTCGACACCCTGCAGCTGCGCCAGCGCTGGTCCGGCAACGAGGCGCTGTGGGCCGCCCTGCAGAAGGACACCACACCGCTGGGCAAGGCGCGCCGCGATTACTTCTGGCTGAACAAGGGACCATGGTCGATCATCGACGGCAACCGCTCCTTCATGCCGGCCGAGTATGCCGGCATCAGGATCCCGCTCGAGAAGCCGGCCGCGGCCAATTTCTATCCCGAAGGCGCCGGCAAGGCCGCGCTGGAAAGCTGGATGAACGGCCTGCCCGCCGCCGACAAGGAACAGGCGCAGTGGTTCTTCACCACGATCCGCAGTGGCAAGGGCGGCAAAGGGAATGATCAATACAGGATCGTGAAGTATGCGGATGAATACCGTCCCGAACTCGAAAGATTGTCGAAGCTGCTGAAGGAAGCGGCCAAGGCCACCGACAACGCCTCGCTCAGGAAATTCCTGAACCTGCGCGCGGACGCCTTCCTGTCCAACGATTACCTGGCCTCCGACTTCGCCTGGATGGACCTCGACTCCCCGGTGGATGTCACCATCGGCCCGTATGAAACCTATAACGACGAACTGTTCGGCTACAAGGCCGCCTTCGAAGCCTACGTCAACGTGCGCGATGCCAAGGAAACCGCCAAGCTGAACTTCTTCGGCCAGCACATGCAGGAACTGGAAAACAACCTGCCGCTCGACGCCAGGTACCGCAACCCGAAGGTCGGGGCGATCGCGCCGATGGTGGTGGTCAACCAGGTCTACGGCGCCGGCGACGGCAACATGGGCGTGCAGACGGCTGCCTACAACCTGCCCAACGACGAACGCATCATCCGCCAGCGCGGCTCCAAGCGCGTGATGCTCAAGAACGTGCAGGAAGCCAAGTTCGACGCCACGCTGCTGCCGATCTCGAAGCTGGTGCTGCGCCCTGCCGACCAGAAGGATCTCGATTTCGATTCCTTCTTCACCCATATCCTGGCGCACGAGATCATGCACGGCCTCGGCCCGCACGCCACCACCACGAAGGACGGCAAGCCGTCGACGCCGCGCCAGGACCTGAAGGACGCCTATTCGACCATCGAGGAAGCCAAGGCCGACGTCACCGGCCTGTGGGCACTCGCCTACATGATGGAGAAGGGGCAGCTGAAGAATTCGCTGGGGCAGGGCGCGGCCGCCGAGCGCAAGCTGTACAACACCTTCCTGGCCTCCGCCTTCCGCACCCTGCACTTCGGCCTGACCGATTCGCACGCGCGCGGCATGGCGATCCAGGTCAACTACCTGCTCGACAAGGGCGGCTTCGTCTCGCACGGCGACGGTACTTTCTCGGTCGACCTGGCGAAGATCAAGGGCGCCGTGGCCGACCTCGACCGCGAATTCCTGACCATCGAAGCCACCGGCGATTATCCACGCGCGCAGGCGCTGATGCAGCGCTACGTCGTGATCCGTCCGGACGTGCAGAAGGCGCTGGACAAGATGAAGGCGGTGCCGAACGACATCCGTCCCGCCTTCGTCACCGCCGCCAAGCTGGCGCCGGCCAAGCCGCCGCTGAAGTGGATCATACGCTGACGTTGTAAATATCAGACAGGAAATTATCCATGTAGAAATGTTGCTTACTCTAAGTTAATTTCCGCACGGAACTTTTCCATTGATGTGTGCTACAGTTTTTAAAATTCCAATTGGAAATTTCTAAACTCTTCAGACTTTTTGGTCGACACATCATGACATCCTCTGGATTTACCATCGGCAAGCGCCTCGCGTTCGGTTTTGGCGGCATCCTGGCCTTGATGGCCCTGCTCGCCGGTCTGGCCATCCACCGGGTTGGCCAGATCGACAATATCCTCACCCAAATCAATGACGTCAACGGCGTCAAGCAGCGGTACGCGATCAATTTCCGCGGCAGCGTGCATGACCGCTCGATCGCGGTACGCGACCTGGTGCTGGCGCCCACCCCGGCCGCGGCCGACGCCGTGATTGCCTCGATCAAGCAACTCGATGCCAACTACCAGAAATCGGCGGGTCCGCTGGATGCCCTGCTCGGCGCCGGCCAGGGCGTCCTGGCGGAAGAAAAGGACGATCTGGTCCGGATCAAGAGCGTCGAGCGGCGCGCCCAGCCACTGATCGCGCAACTGATCGCGCTGCGCCAGGCCGGGCAGGTTGCCGAGGCCACCGTCGTGCTGGAAAAGCAGGCCGCACCCGTGTTCGTCGAATGGCTGGCCAGCGTGAACGCGCTGATCGACCTCGAGGAAAAACTGAACAACCAGGCCGCTACCGATGCGCGTCAATTGTCCGGCACTTTCTTTGCCTGGATGCTGGCCCTGCTGGCAGTGGCCGCCGGCGCCGGTGCCGGCGCCGCCTGGATGATCAGCCGCAAGCTGCTGGGCCAGCTCGGCGGCCAGCCCGACGATGCGATGCGCATCGCCGGCGCCATCGCCGCCGGCGACCTGTCGGTCGCGATCGACACCCGTCCCGGCGACCGCAGCAGCCTGCTGTTCGCGATGGCCAACATGCGCGACAGCCTGGTGGGCATCGTCAGCCAGGTACGCGCCGGCACCCTGACCATCGCCAACGCCTCGGCCGAGATCACGGCCGGCAACCAGGACCTGGCCGAGCGCAGCGAGCGCCAGGCCGGCACGCTGGAAGAAACCACCTCTTCGATGGAAGAACTGACCGGCACCGTGCGCCAGAACGCCGAGAATGCGCGCCAGGCCAACGAGCTGGCCGAATCGGCCTCCAGCGTGGCACAGCGCGGCGGCGCGGTGGTGGCGCAGGTGGTGCAGACGATGTCGTCGATCAATACCTCGTCGCGCCAGATCGCCGAGATCATCGGCGTCATCGACGGCATCGCGTTCCAGACCAATATCCTGGCGCTGAATGCCTCGGTCGAGGCGGCACGCGCCGGCGAGCAGGGCAGGGGATTCGCGGTGGTGGCGGGCGAGGTCAGGAACCTGGCCCAGCGCTCGGCCGCCGCGGCCCGCGAGATCAAGCAATTGATCGGCGATTCGGTGACCAAGGTCGACGCCGGCACCAAGCTGGTCGACCAGGCCGGCGACACCATGCAGGAGATCCTGTCGAGCGTGCAGCAGGTGACCGACATCATGGCCGACATCAGCCGCGCCAGCCGCGAGCAGAGCGCGGGCATCGAACAGGTCCATGTCGCCATCGCGCAGATGGACGATGCCACCCAGCAGAACGCGTCGCTGGTCGAGGAGGCCGGCGCGGCCGCGGTGAGCCTGCACGAGCAAGCCGCGCACCTGGCCGACCTGGTCAGCGTGTTCAAGCTGGACAACGCCGCACGGCCGGCTGCTGCGGCGGCGGCGGCGGGCACGCAGGCGCGGCGCCTCGCCATCGACGCACCGTCGTCGTACGGCAACACCGCGTTTGACGCCGCTTAAATAGCGCAATTGTTATCTTTGCTGTTTTAAACAGGCAGCAAATTATTCCTGCACAGGGGGCTTTTCCCGGGGATAGAATTGCCGATAGGCATTTTCATCTATCCGCGGATAAGCCTCCATGTCCAAAGCCTTTTTTGCCGCCACGGCCCTGTGGGCGGTATCCCAGGCGGCCACCGCCGCCGACCTGACCGCGCTCGAAACGCGCTGGCTGGGTGCCGCCTTTCCCGTCCTCCAATACGCTCGCAGCCTGGCGCTGCCGATCGACATCATCGTCCAGCCGCGGGCGCGGCCGAACGACGTGCCGATGGCGATGGGCTTCGCCGGCGGCCGCTGCAAGCTGGTGCTGTCGCTGCGCGGGAATGCCGGCGCCGAAGCCCAGCTGGCCGGCGTGCCGCAGGCGGCCCAGGGCGAACTGATCGAGGCGATGGCCGCGCACGAGCTCGGCCATTGCTGGCGCTACGCGCAGGGCGCCTGGCATGCGCTGCCGGCCGGCTTCGTCGAAGTCGGCGAAGAAATGGCGCTCGACCCGGCCATGCTGGCGGCCTCCAAGGCAATGCGCGAGACCCGCCGCGAAGAAGCCTATGCCGACCTGGTGGCGCTGGCCTGGACCCGCCACAGCCACCCGCGCGACTATGCGCGCGTGCATGCCTGGCTGGCGCGCCTGCGCCACGACCAGCCGGTGGCGCGCAACGGCCACGATACCCGTACCTGGGTGGCGCTGGCGCGGGACGGCAGCCGCTTCGGCGACGCCGCCCGGCCCTTCGACGATGCCCTGCCGCTCTGGCGCGAAGGCCTGGTGGCGGACGAATGATGACTAGAAGAAAAGTGGTTTTTTAGGCAATCGTACGGTGCCGCACAGAAGCCGGAGCTGGTTGGGCGTCTAATCCCAGTATCACAATAATCGATCCAAGGGATACCGACCATGAAACTCCTGATTGCGACCCTTCTTGCGACGGCAGCAGGCGCCAGCTTCGCCGCGCCGACTTTCGCTTTGAACCACGACCCGGCCACCTACCGCAACGCCACCCAGAAGGCTGCTGCCGACTACCGGGACGCAATCGCCAAGTGCGACACCATGAGCGGCAACGGCAAGGACGTGTGCGTCGCCGAAGCCAAGCTGGCGCGCACCCAGACCGAAGCCAAGGCCATGGCCAAATACAGCAACTCCCCGGCCAGCCGCGAAAAAGCGCGCACCAATCTGGCCGAGGCCGAGTTCACGCTGGCCAAGGCGCGTTGCGACGGCAAGAGCGGCGCCGAAAAAGACGAGTGCATGAACAACGCCAAGTCGGTGCACACCGCCGCCCTGGCCGACGCCAAGGCCGGCCGCAACAGCCCGGCCGGTACCGGCGCCCCTGTCGTCACCGCCGCCGCGATCGACAAGTGCGCGCAAGCCACCGGCGACACCAAAACCGCCTGCGTGATCGAGACCAAGCTGTCGGCCGTGCGCGATGAGGCTGCCGCCGCCGCCAACCGCACCGCGAATGCCGCCGACAACGCCGGCGACAAGGCGCGCGAGGCCGGCGCGGACGCCGCTGCAAAGACGCGCGAAGCTGCCGCCACCGCAGCCGAGAAAACCAAGGCCGTGGCCGCGACAGCTGCTGACAAGACCAAGGAAGTGGCCCAGGCCGCCACCGACAAGACCAAGGACGCCACCGCCGAGGCGGCCGACAAGACCAAGGATGCGACCGCGAAGACCCGCGTCGCGCTGGCCGACACCGCCATCACCACCAAGGTCAAGGCCGGCCTGGTCAAGGAGCCGGACCTGGAATCGCTGGGCATCCACGTCGAGACCGAGAAGGGCGTGGTCATGCTGAGCGGCTTCGTCAACTCGAAGTCCGAGGCCGACAAGGCGGTCAAGGTCGCCAAGGGTATCGATGGCGTCAGCAACGTGAAGAGCGCGATCCAGGTGAAATAAACGGCATACCGGATCGGGTTCGATTGCCCATTGCGGCCGGTTGTCACCGGCCGCTTTTTTTTGCTCCGGAAATCGGCTTGAGGATAAATTGGACGGGCCTGCGCCTGTCTACTTTATAATCGCCGCCGTGAACAAGATCGAAACCTTCGGGATCATCGCCGCCCAGGCCGCGCGCGGCGAGCTGTCCTTTCCCACCAGCGTGAATGCCGTACTGCGCCTGCAGCAGGCCCTGAACGACCCGGATTGCCACCTCGAGGAGGCGATCCGCCTGGTGCTGGCCGAACCGCAGCTGGCCGCGCGCACCGTGGCGCTGGCCAATACCTCCGCCTTCAATGCCGGCGGCGCCCCCATCACCAACGTCCGCGCGGCCCTCACGCGCGTCGGCTACCGCAACCTGCAGATGCTGGTGGCCAGCCTGGTGGTGCGCCAGTTCGGCAGCCGCATCAAGGATCCCGGGCTGCGCGCCAAATGCACGCAGCTGTGGGAGCACACGGCGCAGGTGGCGGCGCTGGCGCAGGTGTTCGCGCGTCGCGTCACCTTCGTCAATCCAGACACCGCCATGTTCGCCGGCATCGTGCACGAAGTCGGCGGCTTCTACCTGCTGTCGCGCGCCGACGAGTTTCCCGGCCTGCTCGAGCAGGATCCGGAACGCTGGGCCGAGCTGTGCGAAGACGTGCTGACGCGCGAAGTGGCGCGCCGCCTGGCCCTGCCGGAACCGGTGGCCGAGGTCATGTTCCAGCTGCGCGACGCCTGGCTGCACATGCCGCCGGCCTCGCTGCTCGACACCCTGCTGCTGGCCAACCTGTACGCCACGGTCCCGTCGCCGCTCGGCCGCCCGCCGGCGCCTTTGCCGGCGCATGGCGATAGCGCGCTCGATTACCTGGTGGACGAGGCCACGCTGCACGCCATCATCGAGGAAGCGGCCGAGATCAGCCGGGCGATGGGGCAGGCGCTGCTGGCTTGACGCCGGACCCCGGACGACGCGGTTTGCGCACAGGCGCTATCCTTGTCGCTTCCCCTCCTTCGCAAGGCATCGACATGACAACGACCTACCGCGCCCTGGTCGTGGGCGCCAGCGGCATCATCGGCAACGCCGTGGTGCGCGAACTCAAGAACAATCCCGGCTGGCAGGTGCGCGCCCTCCCGCGCACCTTCATCGACGGCGTCGAGACCATCCAGGCCGACCTCACCAATGCCGCCGCCACGGCCAAGGCGCTCGAGGCCGCGCGCGACACCACCCACGTGTTCTACGCGGCCCTGAAGGGCGGCAAGGACCTGGCCGACGAGGAAGCGATCAACGGCGGCATGCTGCGCAACCTGCTGGACGGCCTGAAGGCGGTCGGCGCGCCGCTGCAGCGCGTGGTGCACTACCAGGGCGCCAAGGTGTACGGCGTGCACCTGGGTCCGTCGCTGGCGCCGTTCTACGAGGACGATCCGCGCCACCTGGGTCCGAATTTCTACTACGCCCAGGAAGACCTGCTGCGCGAGCGCGCCGCCGCCGGCGGATTCGAATGGAGCATCCTGCGTCCGGACGTGGTGGTCGGCGACATCGTCGGCAACCCGATGAACATCGTGATGGTGATAGGTGTGTTTGCGGCGCTGAGCCGCGAAGCCGGCGTACCGCTGCGCTTCCCGGGTTCGCACAAGACCTATAACGGGGCACTGGCGCAGATCACCGACGCCGGCTGGATGGCACGCGCCAGCGTCTGGGCCGCGCTCGATCCGAAGGCGAAGAACGAAGCCTTCAACCTGGTCGGGGAACCGTTCCGCTGGGAGCGCATCTGGAAAGCGGTGGCGCAGGACTTCGGCATCGACGTCGCCGCGCCGCAGCCGTTCTCGCTGGCGCGCCAGATGCCGTCCCAGGCCGCCGCCTGGCAGCGCCTGGCCGACCAGCGCGGCCTGAAGACGGTGCCCTACGAGAAGCTGGTGGCCTGGCCGTTCGGCGACTTCATCTTCAATACCGAGTTCGACATGATCTCGGACATGGGCAAGATCCGCCGCGCCGGCTTCACGGAAGCGGTGGAGAACGAGGCCGTCATCCTTGCCGCGCTGGATAGCCTGCGCGGCCAGGGCTATCTGCCTTAAGCGTCAGCGGTTCTGGGCCGAGGGCACCAGCGTGGTGCCCTGGCGGCCGTGCACCAGCATCCAGGCCGCCAGCGCCACGCCGCACAGCGCCAGGCTGGCCGCCACCCACTGCGGCGACACGAACGAGTAGCCCAGCGTCAGCGGGATGCCGCCCAGGAAGGCGCCGGTCGCGTTGCCGATATTGAAGCCCGACTGCCCGAGCGAGGAGCCGAGCATCTCGGCTTCGCGCGAATGCTCGATCAGGAGCATCTGGATCGGCGGCCCCATCGCCAGCGCGTTGGCGCCGACCAAAAAGGCCAGCACCACCATCGCCGGCTGCGACCAGGCCAGCACCGCGTTCAGGCCCAGCAGCGCGGCCATCGAGATCAGCAGCAGCAGGATCGCGCGCAGCGGCGCCACGCGGTCGGCCAGCCGGCCGCCGATATTCACGCCGACCGTCATGCCGACGCCGACCACGGTCATGACCAGCGGGATCGCGTCGGGGTGGAAGTGGGTGACCTCGGTCAGCAGCGGCGCGATGTAGCTGAGCCAGGCGAACAGGCCGCCGGTACCGATCGAGGTGATGCCCAGGGCCAGCCACAGCTTGGGATTGCGGAAGATCTTGAGGTCCTGCACCAGGCCGGCCCCTTTCTTGCCTTCGAAATAGGGCACCAGCTTGTGCAGCATGACCATGGTGGCCAGGCCGATCGCAGCCACGACCAGGAACACGATGCGCCAGCTCATGTTGTGGCCGAGCCAGGTGCCGACCGGCACGCCGAACACGTTGGCCAGTGTCAGGCCGGAAAACATGCTGGCCAACGCCGCCGCTTCCTTGCCCTTGTCCGCCAGGCGCGTCGCCACCACGGCGCCGACGCCGAAGAAGGCCCCGTGCGGCAGGCCGGCCAGGAAGCGGAACAGCAGCATGGTGTGGAAGTTCGGGGCGCACGCGGAGAGGGCGTTGAACACCATGAACATCAGCATGAACCAGATCAGCACGCTACGCGGCGGACGGTGGCCCAGCATGGTCACCAGCGTCGGCGCGCCGACCACGACGCCGACCGCATACGCCGAAATCAGGTAACCCGCTTGCGGGATCGAAATCTGGAGGCCGTTGGCGATATCGGGCAGGATGCCCATCATGACGAATTCCGTCAGGCCAATGCCGAAACCGCCGAGGGCCAGGGGGGCCAGGCTCTTCTTGATCATGGTTTGTTCTTTGCGATAATAACTTCAGGGGTCAGAGCCCGGTTTACTCGGGTGGGCTCTGACCCCTCACTTTGTATGGGGTCAAAGCCCGGTTCACTCGGGTAGGCTCTGACCCCTCACTTTGTACAATTTTTGGACTCGCGCACTGATGAGCGACGCGTGCGCGAGCATGAGACCGGTCACTATAGCGGCTCGTACGCGGGCAGTCCGCTTTTGAGTCGTGATGTCCGGTATGTGCGTGAATGATAGCGATAACAGGCTGAGTCTGCTGGCGGCGGCTCAATCCTGCGCAGGCAGGTCGGGTTCGCCAAGCCAGACGACGCGGCCATTGCCGGCGTCGTTCAGGCGCGCAACCAGCGCATCGGCCTTGTCCTGCGGCAGCGAGAAGGTAAAGCCGACCGCATCGAGGTGGCTGACGGCGTCGAGCGTGGCGCCGGCCAGGTCCAGTTCGCGCCTGAGCAGGCCCTCGAGCGGGTAGGGCACCTGGCAGCGCAACTGGCGCAGGCGCACGATGGCGACTTTGTGCGCACCCAGCAGCGCCTGGGCGACGCTGTCGGTATAGGCCCGCACCAGTCCGCCCGCACCGAGCTTGACGCCGCCGAAGTAGCGCACCACCGTCGCCAGCACGCCGTCCAGGTCCTGGTGGCGCAGCACCTCCAGCATAGGCCGGCCCGCGGTGCCGCTCGGTTCGCCATCGTCGACCGCCGCCGACTGCCCGCCGGCCAGCAGCGCCCAGCACACGTGGGCGGCGCCCGGATGCGCGGCGCGCAGGCTGGCCACGATCTTTTGCGCGCCGGGCCGGTCCGGCATCGGCTGCACGCAGGCGAGGAAGCGGCTTTTCTTGATGACCAGTTCGTGGTTGACGGGGGCGAGGATGGTTTGCGGCATGGCGCTGCGATCAGGATTTTGAAAAGCAGAAACGAGAACGCCAACCCGAAGGTTGGCGTTCTCGTTCGATACTTTGTACTGCTTGTTCGTGGTAGGCCGTGCGGGATTCGAACCTGCGACCAACGGATTAAAAGTCCGCTGCTCTACCAGCTGAGCTAACGACCCGACAGGCGGCATTATAGCGGCTGCCTCCTGTCCGGCCAAGTACTTTCGTGTAGGCAATCAACAAGTGTTTGAGGTAGTGAGCAAATGTTTGTCTTAGCGAGCCGTTGCGTTCCGGTATGATCGATCGATTGCTAGACTAGAAAGCGCCGTGATCCGACCTACCCCCGACTTTGCCGGCGATCTCGCCGCCCGCACCCTCAATCTCGTCAACAGCGGCCTGATCGTGCTGGATGCCGACCAGCGCATCGTCCTGTGGAACGGCTGGATGACGCCGCGTTGCGGACGCGCGGCGGCGCGGGTGCAGGCGCAGCCGCTGTTGGCGGTGTTCCCTGAACTGCGCGGCTCGCGCGTGGAAGCCGCGGTGCTGGCCGCGCTCACCCAGGACTACGGCGGCACCGTTCCCATGGCCGACAACCGCACCCCGTTTCCACTGCGCGAAGCCGGCAGCTTCGACGGTCCGCGCATCGAGCAGGCGGTGACGGTCACGCCGTTCAGCCAAGACGGCGAGCGCTTCTGCCTGATCGAGATCCGCGACGTCAGCAATACGGTGGAGCGCGAAAAACGCCTGCTCGACCATGCCGAATCGCTGCGCGCCCGTTCCTATGTCGACGGCTTGACCGGCATCGCCAACCGCCGCTACTTCGACGTCGCCCTCGAGCGCGAACTGCGGCGTGCCCAGCGCCTGGACGGGCAACTGTCGCTGCTGCTCATCGATATCGATTCCTTCAAGGCCTACAACGACCACTTCGGCCACCAGCAGGGGGACAGTTGCCTGGCCACCGTGGCGCAGGCGCTCGCCGCCAGGCTCAAGCGCCCGGCCGACGTCGCCGCCCGCTACGGCGGGGAAGAATTCGCCGCGATCCTGCCCGACACCGGGCTCGACCAGGCGGAGCGCCACGCGAATGCCATCCGCGACCATGTGATGGCGCTGGCCCTGGCGCATGCGCCGGCGGCGCACTGGCCGATGGTCACGCTGAGCATCGGCGTCGCCGCCTATGACCGCGACAAGTTGAACACGCCGGCAGCCTTGATCGCGGCGGCCGACAAGGCCTTGTACGTGGCCAAGCGGGAAGGGCGCAACCGGGTAGTAATTCATGCTCCGGCTTATTGAACATGACGCATAAACAACACTTGGGCTGAATCCAGAGCGCATATGGGCCGATATAAGCTTGGCTTAAGACGGTCGCCTTTTCAGTCGCCGCCGCCGCTTGTACTATAAGAGTCATTCTGCACGACAACGAAAGACCAGCATGACCATCTCGCTCATCTCACGCACGATGTGCGCCGCCACCCTCGTCGCCGCCTGCGCCGTGCCTGCCCGCGCCGACAGCGTCGCCTCGTCGGCCTCCAGCGCCGGCTCGGCATCGTCGGGCAGCGTGTCCGATTCGATCGGCGGCTCGAGCAACAGCTCGAACAACGACAAGCGCGTGGCTGCCGGCCAGTACCGGGTCATCGACGTCGCCCAGACGCCGGGCAAGGACGGCAGCACCCGCATGACCCTGCAGGCGCTGACCGGCGCCCAGGCGTTTCAGCTGGACGTGCCGGACCGCGCCCTGGCCGAGCGCCACGTCGTCAACGGCGAACTGGTGCAGGTGAACGTGCGTACCTACGGCTACGAATTCGCCCACGCCGACACCCAGCGCCCATTCTTCCTGGCCCTGCAGGACGACTGGTACCAGGAACTCGGTTCGCGCCAGGTCACCATCTGATGCTCGCGCGGCTGCTACTGGCCGCGCTGGCTCTGTGTGCGAGCGCCGGTGCCTGGGCCGGCATCCCGACCTTCTGCGATCGCTCGAACAACATCAATGCCGAGGACCAGGACCGCGTCCTGCAATTCGCGGCGGTGGCCAAGCAGGCGCTGGAACGCTCCGGGGCCCGCGTCGCCCTGATCTCGCGCGCCGGCCTCGACCTCAGCCGCTTCAGCCTGCTGTATTCCCACGCCGGCATCGCCCTCAAGGAAAGTGCCAACGGCCCGTGGGCGGTGCGCCAGCTCTACTACGCCTGCGACGAATCGCGCCCGCGCCTGTTCGACCAGGGCATGGCCGGCTTCGCGCTCGGCGCCGATGCCCCTCAGAGTGGTCATATCTCGCTGCTGTTCCTGCCCGACGAAGACAGCGCGCTCCTGGAACAGGCGGCGCGCGACAAGCGGCTCGCATTGACCCTGCTGGCCGGCCAGTACAGCGCCAACGCCTATGCCTTCAGTACCCGCTACCAGAACTGCAACCAGTGGGTGGCGGAACTGCTCGCCAGCGCCTGGGGCCGTCTCCAAAGCGAGGATGGCACGCGCGCGCATGCCCAGGCCTGGCTGCGCGAGCAGGGCTATCGCGCCGGTCCGATCAAGGTGCCGTCGCACTGGATGATGTTCGCCGGCCAGTTCGTGCCGCTGGTGCATGTGGGCGACCATCCGCTCGACGACATCCATGCGCTGTCGCTGCAAGTAAGCGTGCCGGCCTCGATCGAGGATTTCGTGCACAGCCGCGCACCGCGCACGCAGCGCGTCGAACTGTGCCACGACCGTTCGCGCATCGTGGTGCACCGCGGCTGGGAGCAGCTGGGTGCCGATTGCACGCCGATGGCGGGCGACGAAGTGATCGCGCTGGCGCCCTGAGCCGGCTATCGCGATACACAAAACCGCATATGTATCGCCCGTTGAGTAACATGTCGCATCGATCTGGATTTCCGCGCACTCAGACCGTTTCGTGATACCCGGATCGCATGCCTTGCGACGCAGGCAGGCCGCCCTAGAATGGGTTTACCGCTCCTGGCATCGGCCAGGATTGCGGCACCCGGAGGGCCGGCAGCGCGCAGGCCGCGGCGCATTGCCGGCCGATCGCCTATCTTGTTTCGCGAAGGAGTGATCATGCGTTCAATGTTCCTGATGCTTCCCGCCTCGCTGATGCTGCTGGCATCGCATGCCGGCGCCCAGACCCAGGCGTACCCAATGACCGACCCCGGGCAGACGTCCCGGGTGCAGGTGACGGCGCCGCCCCAGCCCTTCCAGTTCTGGGACTATGAAGCCGAGTTCATCAGCGGCGCCTATGCGATGTCGAACGGCTGGCACATGAAAGTCGACCCGGCCAGGGACGGCATCGTCGCCCAGATCGACAAGCAGCATCCGATACGTCTGGTTGCCGTGTCGCCGAGCCGGTATGCCACGCGTGACGGCAATGTGTGGATGGAATTCAATCGTGGCCCCGGCGGCGCAGACATGCTGATGAGTTATGTGCCGGATATCCGGAGTGCACAAACCGTCGTGGTGACGGCGACGGCAAGGTTGGCGCAGCGCTGAACGGCAAGGAACAAGTCGCCAAACAAAACGCCGGGCGATGCCTGGCGTTTTGTTTGTTTTGTTTGTGTGTTTTGATTGTGGCGAAAAAGCACAAATCCGCCCTGTGATACAAAATATTGCTTTTGGTAAATAAGACTTGGGTAATATAGAAAGCCTTACCCAAGAGGTTTCGACAGTGCTTTCAAAACATTTCATCAAGATGTGTGCTGGTCTCACTCTTTTGCTCGGGGCTGGCAGCGTCCTTGCCGATAACGGCGTCACCGAAAACCGCATCCTGCTGGGCCAGTCCGCCGCCTTGTCCGGCCCGGCGTCGGCACTCGGCACCGCCATGCGCGATGGTGCGCTCGCGTATTTCGATGCAATCAATGCGGCCGGTGGCGTGGGCGGCCGGCAGATCGTCCTGACGACGCTGGACGACGGCTACGACCCGGCACGCGCCGGTCCGAATACGGCAACCCTGGTGGACAAGGAACGCGTGTTCGCCCTGTTCGGTTACGTCGGCACGCCGACCTCGAACGCCGCCCAGGCCTGGGTGGAGAAGGGCGGCGTGCCGTTCTTCGCGCCGATGACCGGCGCCGAGTCCTTTCGCACGCCGTTCAACAAAAATGTCTTCAACATCCGCAACGGCTACATGGAAGAGACGGAAAAGATCGTCGAGCACCTCGAAGCCATGGGCGTCAAGAAAGTCGCCGTGCTGTACCAGAACGATGCCTACGGCAAGTCCGGGCTGGACGGCGTAACGCAGGCGCTCAAGAAGCGCAATCTCGAGGTGCTGGCCACCGCATCCGTGGAGCGCAACAGCGTCGATGTTGCCGCAGCCGTAGCCAAGCTGAAGGCCGCGCAGCCGCGCGCTGTCGTCATGATCTCGGCCTACAAATCGAGTGCCGCCTTCATCCGCGCGATGCGCAAGAACAATGACCACTTACCGTTTTTCTGGAACGTGTCCTTCGTCGGCAGCCGCGCGCTGGCCGATGAGCTGGGACCGGAAGCGAGTGGCGTGATGATCTCGCAAGTCATGCCCTCGCCGCTGGACGAGACGCTGAGTATCGTGAAGGAATACCGCAAGCTGTACCTGAACAAACCCGGCCGCGAAGCCGACTATGCCAGCCTGGAAGGCTTCATTGCGGCCAAGGTCTTCGTCGAGGGATTACGCCATGTGAAGGGCGAGCCGACGCGCAAGAATTTCGTGCATGCGCTGGAGACGATGGGGATATATAACCTTGGCGGTTACACGGTGAAGTTCGCGCCCGGGAATCACAATGGATCGAATTATGTCGATCTCAGCATCATTACGAGGAATGGGCGGATCCAGTATTGATGGGAAGGTGCAAGCACAAACAAAAACGCCAACCTGGAGGTTGGCGTTTTTGTTTGTGCACTTACTGTACTGCGCATTCTTTGGTAGGCCGTGCGGGATTCGAACCTGCGACCAACGGATTAAAAGTCCGCTGCTCTACCAGCTGAGCTAACGACCCGAAGAGGCCGGGATTATAGCTGCCGGCCCCGCTTGACGCAAGGATTAAGACTTGCGACGGCGCAGGAGGCCCATGGCGCCCAGCGCCAGGCCCACGAGGGCGATCGAGCCCGGTTCCGGCACGGCTGCCGGCGGCGGCACGACCGCGGCGGTCTGGCCGGCCGTGATCGACAGGCCGGTGTTTTCATAGCCGTAGCCGAGCACGGACGCCGGGAA
Source organism: Burkholderiaceae bacterium (assembly GCA_022701635.1). Lineage (GTDB taxonomy): Bacteria > Pseudomonadota > Gammaproteobacteria > Burkholderiales > Burkholderiaceae_D > Telluria > Telluria phyllosphaerae. The sequence continues at coordinate 16,967 of JAKOOD010000020.1, forward strand.
GCCGTTGCCGGCGGTCGTGCTCATCAGTGCCCAGCCATAGTTCAGGATGCCGGTCGATTCGTTCAGGAAGCGCAGGCCGACGTATTCCTGGCCGGTGACGTCGAAGTTGTCGCCCCGGGTCTGGTACTGGTTGTACTGGCCGGCGGCGGAGATCAGGTCACCGAACTGCAGTACGCGGGCCTCTGCCGTGGTGCCGGGCGTGCCGGTAGCGAGGATGCCCGAAGGCGACGCATTGCCGTAGAAAGTGATTCCGGAACCGTTGTTATAAGGGTTGAAGTCGAAGCCGACGAATTCCGTCGTGCTGCGCTGGCCGGTGACGAAATTGAAGTAGACGCCGTCGATATTGTTCGGGACGACGACCGGCGCGTTGGCAAAGCTGACGGAAACGACGGCGGCTTGGGCTGCAGGGGCGAGAAACAGCAGGGCAGTGGTACCGGCGAGGACGCTTCGCGCAATCTTGGAGAATTTCATGGTTTTCCCTAGTTTTGAGTTCATGGTGACTCGCGCAGCTCTGCGGCCGGCGCTTGCTTGACATTTAGCAAGAAGCGGACCAGTTTTGTGATTCTCAGTTAAATCAAGGATTTGTATTTACAGAGACGAACTTTATTTCCTAGTTGTAAAAAAATCCGACAGGCAAGTTGGTTCCGGCAAAAAAAAGCGCATGCACCGGAATGCATGGGCTTGCTTGAGTTTGAAAACAAAAACGCCAGGCAGCTGCCTGGCGTTTTTTTTCTAACAACTACTGGAATTCTTTGGTAGGCCGTGCGGGATTCGAACCTGCGACCAACGGATTAAAAGTCCGCTGCTCTACCAGCTGAGCTAACGACCCGAAGAAGGCACGCATTATAGCGGCTCGTTTTGATTTACGCTAGAGGTGCGTAGTGCCAGGTGCACACCCCACGGTAGCGC
>JAKOOD010000036.1 GCA_022701635.1 Burkholderiaceae bacterium
CGCACACCGACCAGCTGGTCGCCAGGCTCGGGCACCCGTGCGGGGACGACACCATACCCGGCTCGAACCACCTGAATATTCCCTACCTCGACGCGACGCAGGCACGCATCGCCGCCTTCCTGACGGCACAGTTCGCGCTGCCGTTCGCCGCGCCGGCGTCCGCGTTGCCGGCCGCGTTGCCGGTTGTCAACGCGGGCGTCCCCGATGGCGACGTCGCCGGGCCGGCACCTGCCCTGTCCGCGCCGGCCGTCCTGCCGGCCTTGCCCATCCTGTCCGCATTGCCGCTCCCCGGCCCCTGATGTCCTTGCGGGCGCCGGCCGACTGTGGTTTTCCATTAGAAACCCATCGAAGCGGCCGCCATTTATATGTCAACTCAATAAATTGCGAAGTAAAATCGTATTTGCCACGAATAAACGGGGTGATGCATAGTCCAGAATGGCCGAACCCGTCGTACGGTCGAGGCCTTGCACCCGGCGTTCTCGTGGCGCCGTCCCATCGCCACAACCAGGTTGACCGGAATCCACCGGCCGCCGAGGCCGTTCCAGGCCTCGCAAAGAGCGCACTCTGCCGGGTACAATAGAGGATTCCAGGAGCCAAGATGAAATGTAAGCAACTCAGTCTGACGATCGCCGCGTCGTGCGTCGCCGTGGCCGCCGCCGTGTGCGGCACGGCCGGCGCCGCCATCCCGAGCGGCCCGGGCCCGAAGCTGGCCATCGTCTACGATGCTGGGGGCAAGTTCGACAAGTCGTTCAACCAGTCGGCCGCCGAGGGCGTGGCGCGCTTCAAGAAGGAAACGGGCATCAACGTCCTGGAAGCCCAGGCCAACTACGATACGCAGGCCGAACAGGTGCTGCGCGCGCTCGCGCGCAAGAAGATGGACCTGATCGTCTCGATCGGCTTTTCCCAGACCCAGCCGGTGCAAAAGATCGCGGCCGAATACCCGAAGATCCACTTCGTGATCGTCGACGGCAACGCGCAGGGCAAGAACGTCAACTCGGTGCTGTTCAAGGAACAGGAAGGCTCCTACCTGGTCGGCGTCGCCGCCGCCATGGCCTCCAAGACCAAGACCATCAGCTTCGTCGGCGGCATGGACATCCCGCTGATCCGCGCCTTCGCCTGCGGCTATGCCCAGGGCGCGAAAGCCATCGTCCCGAAGATCCAGATCATGCAGAACATGGTCGGCACCACCGGCGCGGCCTGGAACGACCCGGCCAAGGGCGGCGAACTGGCGCGTGCCCAGTTCGACCGCGGTGCGGACGTCGTGTTCGCGGTGGCCGGCGGTTCGGGCATGGGCGCCCTGCAGATGGCCAAGGAAAAGGGCAAGCTGGCGATCGGCGTCGACTCCAACCAGAACTACCTGTACCCGGGCACCATGCTGAGCTCGATGGTCAAGCGCGTCGACAACGCCACCTACGAAGCCCTGGTCAAGGCGAACCAGAACCAGTTCACCCCGGGCATCACCTTCGAAGGCCTGAAGGAAGGCGGCGTCGACTGGGCGCTCGACAAGTACAATCGCAGCGTCGTCACGCCCGAGATCGAGAAGCGTGTGCTGGCGGCTCGCGAAGACATCGTCAGCGGCAAGATCAAGGTGGTGGACTACCGCACCGCCGGCGCCTGCCCGCAATAAAGCCCGCAACAAGCCTCACCGTATTTCGTTAGTGACCAAGCGCGCCGCGCCGGAACCCCACCGGCGCGGCGCGCTTTTGAATGAATGACTCCTTTGAATACTCTGTCTACTGAAAACGGAGCGCTATGCAGCCAGCCGTAGAATTCCGCAACATCAGCAAAGCCTTCGGGGCGGTGCAGGCCAACGCCGACGTCAGCTTCTCGATCGCCGGTGGCTCGATCCATGGCGTGATCGGCGAGAACGGCGCCGGCAAGTCGACCCTGATGAGCATCCTGTACGGCTACTACAACGCCGACAGCGGCCAGGTCCTGATCGACGGCCAGCCGCAGGACATCCGCACCAGCCACGAAGCGATCGCGCTCGGCATCGGCATGGTCCACCAGCACTTCATGCTGGTCGAGAACATGACGGTGCTGGATAACGTCATGCTCGGCAATGAAGGCGGCTTCAAGCTGGCCAGCCAGCGCGGCGCGGTCGAGGCCAAGCTGCGCGAGATCTGCGACCGCTACCGCCTGGAAGTCGACCCACTGGCCACCGTGCACGATTTGTCGGTCGGCGCCCAGCAGCGCGTCGAGATCCTGAAACAGATCTACCGCAGCGCCAACATCCTGATCCTGGACGAGCCCACCGCGGTGCTGACCGCCCAGGAAACGGCGTCGCTGTTCGAGATCCTGCGGCTGTTCAAGGAACAGGGCAAGACCATCATCCTGATCACCCACAAGCTGCAGGAGATCATGGACATCACCGACGAGGTGACCGTGATGCGCGCCGGCCGCGTGGTCGGCGCCGTGCAGACGCGCGCCACTTCGAAAGAGCAACTGGCCAACATGATGGTCGGCCGTCCGCTGCAGAGCGAACTGCCGCGCGCCCCGTATAAGCCTGGCGCCGAAGTGCTGAAGGTCGCGAACCTGCAGCTGCAGGACGCCAACGGCGTCAAGCTGCTGTCGGATATCGACTTCACGCTGCGCGCCGGCGAAGTGGTGGCGATTGCCGGCGTGTCCGGCAACGGCCAGAGCGAACTGCTCGAGATCCTGTCCGGCATGCGCCTGCCGACGTCCGGCAGCGTCGACTTCCTCGGCCAGGCCCTGCCCTACGGCGGCCGCGCGAATGCCGACGGCCTGCCGGCGACCTTCCGCGACCTCGGCATCGGCCACGTGCCCGAGGACCGCCTGCGCGACGGCGTGATCAAGGATTTCTCGGTCATGCAGAACACCGTGTTCGGCTACCAGGATCACGTCAAGAACCGCTGGGGCCTGTTCGACTTCAAGCGCATCGCCCAGCGCTGCGCGCAGCTGATGCAGACCTTCGACGTGCGTCCCAACAATCCGGACCTGCGCATCGGCCTGCTCTCGGGCGGCAACCAGCAGAAGGTCGTGATCGCGCGCGAAGTCGCGGCCAAGCCGAAGCTGATGCTGATCGGCCAGCCGACCCGCGGCGTCGACATCGGTACCATCGAAAGCATCCACACCCAGCTGCTGCGCCTGCGCGACGAAGGCGTGGCGATCCTGCTGTCTTCGGTGGAGCTGGAGGAAGTGCGCGCCCTGGCCGACCGCATCATCGTGATGTCGGGCGGCCGCATTACCGGCATCCTGCCGGTCGACGAATTCGACACCACCCGCATCGGCCTGTTGATGGGCGGCCTGCACAAGTCATAACCGAGCTCACATGAAAAAGACTGAACTCCCACGCTGGGCCACGGGTTTCGTCCTGCCCATCCTGAACCTGCTGTCGGCACTGATCGTCGCCGGCGTGGTCATCCACCTGCTCGGCGAAAGCCCGCTTGACTCGCTGCGCATCCTGGTCGATAGCGCCATCCTCGATCCGGAAGGCCTGGGCTATACGCTGTTCTACGCCAGCACCTTCATCTTCGCCGGCCTGGCCGTGTCGATCGCGATGCAGGCCGGCCTGTTCAACATCGGTGCCGAAGGCCAGATGTACGTCGGCGGCCTGGGCCTGACGCTGGCCCTGCTGTCGTTCGACGCCAGCCTGCCCGGCTGGCTCCTGATCCCGCTGGCGACGGTCGGCGCCGCGCTGTTCGGTGCGCTGTGGTCCTTCATTCCGGGCTACCTGCAGGCCAAGCGCGGCAGCCACGTGGTGGTCACGACCATCATGTTCAACTTCATCGCCGCCAGCCTGATGAACTACGCGATCCTCAAGCTGATCCCGGCGGGCCAGCAGAACCCGGCCTCGCGCGTGTTCGCCGACAGCGCCGCGCTGCCGCTGCTGAACAAGGTGCTGCCGGTGTTCGGCGACACCCCGCTGAACATCAGCCTGCTGCTGGCGATCGCCGCCCTCGTCATCTACGGCATCGCCGTGTGGCGCTCGTCGTGGGGCTACAAGCTGCGCGCCACCGGCCTGAATCCGCACGCGGCGCACTACGCCGGCGTGAAGATCAGCCGCACCATCATCGTCACCATGCTGGTCTCGGGCGCGCTGGCCGGCCTCGGCGCCGTCAACTCCGTGATGGGGTCGACGCACTACCTGTCGCTGAACTTCCCGGCCGGCGCCGGTTTCGTCGGCATCGCGATCGCGCTGATGGGCCGCCAGCACCCGGTCGGCATCTTCCTGTCGTCGGTGCTGTTCGGCGCGCTGATCCAGGGCGGTTTCGATTTGTCGCTGGAAAAGCCGAACATCCCGCAAGAGACCTTCGTCTTCATCCAGGGCCTGATCATCCTGTTCTGCGGCGCGATGGAGAACTTCTACGCCCCGGCGATCATGAAGCTGCTCAACCTGACCCGCACCAGTACTACCAAGGAAGCATAATGGAAGACTTTCACATCGCCAGTATCGTGGTCTCCACGATCCGCAACGCACCGGTGCTGATGTTCGCCGCGATGGCCGGCCTGTTCGCCGAACGCTCCGGCGTGGTGGACATCGGTCTGGAAGGCAAGATTCTCGCGTCGGCCTTTGCCTCGGCCTCGGTGGCGTATGCCACGCAGAACCCGTGGCTCGGCATCCTGGCCGGCGTCGGCGTGTCGGTGGTCCTGGCCATGGTCCAGGCCTTCGTCTCGATCACCCAGAAGGGCAACCAGCTGGTGTGCGGCATCGCGATCAACATCGCGATGAGCGGCCTGACCTTCGTGCTGGCCCAGTTCTTCTTCCATGAAGGCGGCCGCACCCCGGACCTGCGCGACGCGCGCCTGTTCGACATCGTCCTGCCGGGCACGGCGGCGCTGGACAACATCCCCTTCGTCGGCTGGCTGTACGGCCACGTGATCGGCGGCCAGTCGGCACTGGTCTACCTGGCGTTCCTCTTGATACCCATCGTGCATTGGGTGATCTACCACAGCCGCTTCGGCCTGCGCCTGCGCGCCTGCGGCGAGAACCCGCATGCGGCCGACGCCGCCGGCGTCTCGGTCGAGCGCACCCGCTACCTGGCGATGCTGGTGGCCGGCGTGCTGTGCTCGTTCTCGGGCGCCTACCTCGCCATCGTCCAGAGCGGCTTCTTCCTGCGCGACATGTCGGCCGGCGCCGGCTACCTGGCGCTGACCACCCTGGTGTTCGGCAACTGGCGTCCGCTGCACACCGTGCTGGGCTGCCTGATGTTCGGCCTGTTCGGCGCGATCCAGATCCAGCTCGAAGGCGTCGACCTGCCGCTGGTGGGCCAGGTGTCGGGCTCGCTGATCCAGATGATTCCGTATGTGGTCACCGTGATCGTGCTGGCCGGTTTCATGGCCAAGTCGGTGGCGCCGAAGGCGGCTGGCAAGCCGTTCGTCAAATCCCGTTGATCTGAGTCGTAGGTGGGGTGGGCACCCCGTGCCCACCCCACGGTCATTCGGCGGCGCGGGCCCGCGCCGCCGAGCGCGCAAACGTCCACGCGAACCCGAGGCCGGCCGAGGTCCCGGTCGACTTCTGCATCAGCGGACTGTCCTGGTTCGCCGCCCCCGCGTAGCTCTCGTAACGCACGAACCCGAACACCCGCACGTCCGGGTTCACGCGCCAGGTCCCGAACAGGCCGGTGCGCACCAGCAGCAGCCCCGCATCCGCGCGATAGGCCGGACGGTCCGCCGTCGCGTACTGCGGCGCGACTTCATAGAAATAGCGGTTGATGCGGCGGTCGCCGAACACGGCGCCCAGCTGGCCCTCCAGGGTCCAGCGCGCGCCTTCGCCGCGCTTTTCCCACACCAGGCGCGGTTCCATGGTCCAGCCCTGGCGGCGCAGGCCGCCGCGGCCCTCGATCACCGCGCGCAGCGGCAATTCGACACGCATCCTGCCCTGCTCGCCCATGTCGGCGAACTTGTATTTCACGCGCGGACCGAACTCGACCAGCGTGCCCAGGTCCGGCATGCCGCGGCGCGCCTCCACATCCTTGGAGCGGGCCGGCAGCGAGCCGGAAAAACCGATGTCGAATTCGACCTTGTCGGTGTTCAGCAGGCGCGCGCCGACGCCGTTCTGGTCGGCGCGGAAGGTCTTGCCGCGGTAGATCAGAAAAGGCAGCACCAGGCCGCGGTTGGAGCGGTCGTCGGCGCCCGGATAGGCCGGCGTGCTGAAGGCCGCGGCACCGACGCCGGCTTCCCACAGCGGCAGGTTGGTCTCGACCGGCTGGGCGGTCTCGACGGGTTCGGCGGCCTGGGCCAGGCAGGCGGGAAGCAGGAAGGCGGCCGCAATGGCGGCAGGAAGACAGGTTCGCATTGGTGGCGGCGTCAATAACAGGATGGTATGTAAACGCGCCATTCTAACGATGCAGGTGGGCGCACGCCACGCGCTGTCGTAAAAAAAGAACCGCCACCGGCTGGTCAGCCCGTGGCGGTTCCGGCGGAACGACAAAGCGATCAGGAGTTCGGCCAGATCGCCTGCAGCACCTGTGCCAGGTGGTAGCCGCCCTTGATCAGCTGGGTCTTGGCGATCGCCGAGCTCGGCACCGGGTAATCGTTCGGCACTTCCAGGTTCCAGGTGTAATAGGTCTCGCCCTTCTTGCTGGTCTGCTGGGTCAGCTTGCCGACGGTGACGCCTTTATAGGCTTCCTTCGACACGGCCAGCGCGTCGTCGGCCCACTGGTAGGGCCAGGTGGCCAGCTCGCCGCTGGCCGACACGATCGCAGGATTGCCGTCGATCGCCGCCTGAGCGAACTGGTCCGGCGTCTTGGTGCGGATGCGGCGGAACGCGTAGTTGACGGTGGTCGTGTCCCAGTACGAGTGGAAGGGTTTCGTCAGCGCCTTCGGCACGCCGGGCTTGACGACAACGGGCGTGTCCGACGGCGGAATCACTGCAGCGCTGATGCGCTCCAGGTTGGCGTCGTCCAGCAGCAGGTTGTTGCCGCCGCGCGAATCGAAGATCGCGGTTTCGTCGATCTCGGCCGGGCTGGTCGGCACCACGAACTTGCCTTCCTTCGAGACGAAGGCGGCGCCCACGTGCAGCGGCTGGTGGATGTCGCCGGTCATGTGGGTGATCAGGATCAGGGCCTGGCGCTTGGTGAACTTGTGCGGGTTGGTGGCCGGGGTGTCCTTGCCCTGCAGGACGGCGATCGCCTGCTTCAGCGTCTGCACGATGTCGTCGTCGGCGGTGCCGACCGCGTGGTCATGGTAGTGATCCAGCTGGAACGGCACGTCGGTGTAGTGGTACTCGCTGTGCTTCGGGTTGGCGTTGACGTACTCGATCATGTCCGGCGTCTGCGGCCCGCAATAGGTACCCTTCACGCAGTCCGGCCAGTTGGCGATCGATTCCAGGGTCTCGCCCGGCTGCAGGATCGATTTGATCATCTTTTCCGCGGCGCTGCCCTTGAGCAGCTTGTCGGCGATGCTGCCGACGGCGCGGTGGCCGTCGTTGCCCCAGGCCGATGCGTCCATCGACGCGAATGCGCTTGCCAGCGCGATGACGAATGCCAGTTTTTTCATTGTCTTTCCTTGATGGGACAGCTGATTATCCAATAGTCGCGCGCTCAGCGCACCTTCTTGATGCGCGGCTGTGGCGCCGCCGGCGATGCGCCGCCGGCGCCCTGCTTCAGGTGCGCGATCAGGGCATCCAGGTCGCGCATGCCGGTGTCGACGCGGCGGGTGCCGGCCGCCAGCGCCGGGAAGTTGTCGCCGCCGTCGGCCAGGAAGTTGTTGGCCACCACGCGGTAGGTGGTGCCGTCCTCGAGCGGCTTGCCGTCGACCTTGACGCTGCCCGGCACCACGCGCTGGCCCGGTGGGCGGGTGCTGTCCCATTGATACGACAGGCTGTTCGAGACCTGCAGCATGTAGCCTGTGCCCTCGCGCTTCCACTGCTGCTCGAGCAGCTCGCGCAGCTGGGCGCCGCGCAGGTCCTGCACGACCAGGGTATTGCCGAACGGGAGGACGGCCTGGGCCTGGCCGAAACTGACCACGCCGCCCTCGCCCACTTCCAGGTCCTTGCGGATGCCGCCCGGGTTCATGAGGCCGATTTGCGCGCCCTGGCTGCGGGTCGCGTCCAGCACGGCGTCGGCGATCATGCCGCCCAGCGCCGACTCGCCGTCGTCGTTTTCCTTGCGCGCCACCGCGCCCCCGATATGCGCCACCGGCTTGGCCAGCGCGGCCTGGCTGCGCGCGCGCACGTCCTGCAAATAGGCGCCCAGCTGCGGATCGGGCGCGAAGGCGTCCGGCGCCATCACCACGTTGCGCACCTGGATGTCCTCGACCTTGCCCGACACCGGATCGACCGTCATCTTGATGCGCGACAGCAGGTGGCCCATGGCGTCGGCCTGGGTGACCACGCGGCCGTCGACCTTGCACAGGTAGCCTTTATGGGAGTGCCCGGTGAGGACCAGGCGGATCGCCGGATCCAGCTTTTTCACGATGCCGACGATCGGGCCTTCGAGGCCGTCGCAATTGACCTTGTCGAACGGTTCGCCGGTGTGGCCGCCCTCGTGGATCAGCACCACGAACACCTGGGCGCCTTGCGCGCGCATGGCCGGCAGCACCTTGTTGATCGAGTCGGCTTCGTCGAGGAAGGACAGGCCCTTGATCGCGGAAGCGACCGCCACCGAGGGCACGTCCCGCAGCACCGCGCCGATCAGGCCGACCTTGACGCCCTTGACGTCGACGATGCGCCAGCCCGGCACCAGGTTCTTGCCGCTGGCCTGGTCGATCACGTTGGTGGCGAGGTAGGTGAAGCCGGCGCCTTCGAAGCTGGTCGCGATCTGGCACGCCTTGGAAGGCCGCGGCGAATCGCAGCCGCCGTGCTGCTGGCGCAGCAGTTCCTTGCTGCCCTGGTCGAATTCGTGGTTGCCGAGCGCGCTGGCGACCAGGCCCATGCGGTTCATCGCGATGATGCTCGGCTCGTCCGCCCACATCGAGGACAGTGCCGGGCTGGCGCCGACCAGGTCGCCGGCACCGACGAACAGCAGGTCCTTGTCTTCCTTGCGGAAGGCGGCCAGCGCGCCACCCAGCACGTCGATGCCGCCCGCCTTGACGGTCTCGGTGCCGGTACTGCCCTGCGATGCCAATTTGTAGGCACTGGCTTCGAGGTTGCCGTGGAAGTCGTTGATGGAAACCAGGTTGAGTTCGACCGGGCTGGATTTGGCCTGCGTGAGCGCACCCGGCGTGCCGGGGACGCTTGCGCAACCGGCCAGCGTCAAGGCAAACGCCAGCGCGCTCAAGCCGGCGCGGGCGGGACGGAGAGGGATCATGGAGTAGTACACCTTATCTTGTTGCGGACGTGCGCGGTACGTGGTTTGGCGACCGCGATTATTGCATGTAAGCCCGGGCCGGCGGTCTTTACGGGCGCGCGATTCCGGCCTTCCATAAAAAGAAAAACGGCCGGTGTCGCCACCGGCCGTCTTGCGCATCAAACCAACGCGTTCAGAAGGATCAGAACTCGTAGTTCAGGGTCACTTGCGCGGCCCACTGCGATTCGCCCTTCACCTGACGGACGTTGTAGTCGTCCACCTGGGTGCGCACGTTGTACACGTACTTGCCGGTGCCCGCTTCCAGGCCGGCGTAGTCCACGAAGCCGCGGGTGTAACCACCCGCCGACGCGAACGGCACCTCGTTGATGTGACCCCATTTCTTGTTCAGCAGGTTGCCGAAGTTCAGGATGTCGAACGAGATACGCGCCTTGTTACGCGAGAACATGCCCGGGATTTCCTGGCTGATCTTGATGTCGAAGCTGTTGGTCCACGGTGCGAAGTCGCTGTTGCGGCCGACGACGCCGCCCTTGGCATTGCGCAGCGCCTTGTTGCCGTTCACCACGTCCCAGAAACGCTGTTCGTTGGCATGGTTGGTGGCGGTATCGCCTGCGAACACCACCTCGCCCGAGCCGAAGGCGCTCGGGATGTACATCAGGTCGTTGCTGCTGACGTTGTCGCCGTTCAGGTCGTTCTTGTAGGTCCAGCTGTACGGCTTGCCGGTGCGGCCTTCATAGAACATGCCGAAGCGGGTCTTGTAGGTGCCCCAGAAGGCCTTCTCGTAGCTGACGTTGGCGTTGACGCGGTTCTTCACCAGGTACGACGAGTTGGCTGCCACGTCTTCGTTCGGGTTGAACGAAGCGCGCGCGCCGTAGTTCGAGCTCGAGGTCGACGAGCTCAGGTTCGAGACTTCGGTCGCGTAGGTGTGGGTGGCGGCGATCGACCAGCCCAGGCCACGGGTCATCGGGTAGCTCAGCGAGATGGTTTCCAGGCGGCTTTCGCCCTTGTCCGTATTCGACGCCATCAGCACGTTGCCGAACGACGCGTTGTTCTGCGCCCTGGCGGTGGTGGTGCAGCCGCTGGTGGTGCTGACCGTGTTGTTGGCCACGGTGTAGCAGCGCGCCGCCAGACCGCCGTTCTGTACGCCGTTGGCGCCGGTGGTGAGACCGTAGTACAGCGGACGGCCGTCGGTGCCGATCGCGCCCGGCGTACCCAGGTTCAGGTTCTGGTAGTAGATACCGTCCTTGGTCTTGATGTACAGCGCTTCGGCGCCGGCCACCAGGCCGTACCACGGCAGTTCCATTTCGAAGGCCAGGTTGGCCTTCCAGTTGGACGGCTGGCGCAGCGACGGATCCAGCAGGTCGACGTTGGCGGTCGGGCTCGAGCCGGTGACGTTCGGCTGGGTGTCCGGATTCACGCTGAAGGTACCGTCGGCGTTCGGGCAGCGGCTGTTGCCGGAGGCCGAGCAGGTGACGGTACGGGTCGCGATACCGGCGTTCTGGTACGGGTTCGACAGCCAGACGGCAGCCGCCGCGCCCTGGAACAGGCCGGCGCCACCGCGCAGTTGCATCATGCGCTTGGTGTCGAAGCGGTAGTTGAAGCCGAAGCGCGGCTGGAACAGCTTCTCGCCGTCAGGCGTCGCGGTGTTGTCGGCGCCGAAACCACCGGTATTGCGGGTGCGGGAGGTACCGGCGACCAGCGGCGCTGCCACGGCGGCGTTGCGGATCGGCGACTTGTCCACGCCCATCCGGTCGACGCGGAAGCCGTAGTTCAGGGTCAGCTGCTTGTTGACGCTCCAGGTGTCCTGCAGGAACAGGCCGGTGTTCTCCATCTCGAACGCGGCGACGGCATCGTTCAGGGTGAAGCCGGCGTTAGCCTGCTGCAGCGTGTACGACGACGGACGGCCGCGGCGGAAGTTCTCCAGCACGGCAGCTTCGATGTTCGCCAGCGACGCGGTCGAGCAGTTGATGGTGGTGCCGCCGCTGAGCGAGTTGTAGGTGAAGTTGTTGTCGCAGGCAAAGGTGTAGTTGCCGTAGACGTTCTGCAGGAAGGCGTTGTAGATCTTGTTTTTCTGGTAGTCGGCACCGAACTTGATCTCGTGGTCGCCGACGGTCCAGTTGGCGCCGCCGTAGTAGTCCTGGGTCTTGGTGCCCAGCACGTTCTGCTGGCGCGAGTTCTCGGTACCGGCGTTGATGAAGCGGTTACCGGTGCGGGTGCCGCTCGGCGCGTCGGCCGGCAGTGGGCCGCTCAGCTGGAAGCCCAGGGTCGGCAGGCGCGCATTGTTCTTCGGCACCGAATCATAGTCGCGCGACGATGCACGGAACTCGGTCGAGAACGACGGGCTCCAGTCGGAGAAGACCTGGGCGACGACGGTCTCGATTTCCTTGTTCTGGTTGTACAGGTAGGAATTCAGCGAGATGCCGGTGGCCGAGAAGCCCGGGAAGATCGGCTCGGACTGGGTGGTGCGCTGGTAGCGCAGGTTGGCGCGGTGGTTGTCGCTGATGTTCCAGTCGGCTTTCAGCATCTGCTCGCGCGAGGTCAGCTGGCCGCCGCCGTTGACGGTGTTGCCCAGGTCGATGCCGTACTGGCTCTTGGCCAGGTTCGTGAACGCGGTGATCTCGTTCTGGGTGATGCCGACGGTGGTGCCCAGGCCCTGGCCCAGGTAACCGAAGTCGGGACCGCTGCGGGTCGACGAGGTCTCTTCGCTCAAGGCGTAGAAGAACAGCTTGTCCTGGACGATCGGGCCGCTGGCCCACACGCCCTTGGTGGTTTCCTTCGAGTTCGGCGGGGTGCTGTACTGGCCGCTGGCGACGTTGAAGCGATCGCCCGCGAGGCGGTCGTCGCGGTAGACGTAGTACACGCCGCCGCGCAGGGTGTTGGTACCCGACTTGGTGACGGCGTTGATGTTGCCGCCGGTGTAGCCCTTCTGGGTCACGTCATAGTTGGCGACGTTCACCTGCACCGACTGGATCGCTTCGATCGAGATCGGCTGGCGCGCGGTCGGGCTGCCGTTGGCTTCCAGGCCGAAGGTGTCGTTGATGGCGACGCCGTCGACGGTCATCGAGTTGTAGCGCGAGTTCTGGCCGGCCACGGACAGTTCGCCGCGTTCCTTGTCGGTCTGCGAGACGCGCGGGTCGAAGCGGGCGAAGTCCTGCAGGTTGCGGTTGATCGATGCCTGGGTCTGCAGCTGGGCGTTGCTGATCGAGGTGCCGGCGCCCATGTTGTTACGGTTGAAGATCTCGGCGCGGGCGCGGTTGCCGGCGACGTTCACGGTCTGCAACGCAGCGGCGCCGATGGTGGCGTCCACCGATGCGGTTTCCGCCAGGGTCAGGAACACACCTTCGCGGCGTTCGGTCTGGCCGTTCTTGGTGATGATGATCGTGTACGGACCGCCGGTACGCAGGCCACGGGCGATGTAGCGGCCTTGGGCGTCGGTGGTGACGGTGCTGACCGAACCGGATTCGGTGTGGATGATCTGCACCGAAGCGCCCGCGGCCGGCGCGCCGTCCGGACCGGAGATACGGCCGCCGACTGCCGAAGTCGTGTTCTGCGCGAGGGCCGGAGCGCCCGCCAGAGCAATCGACAGAGCCAGCGCCAGCTTGGTCAGCTGGATCCGTTTTTGATAGACCATTGTGTAAACCCCAAAAAGACTATTAATTGTGTTTAGAAACCGAAGTTTCCCTCTCAGTACTGCAACCCTAGTCCGGCGTCCCTGAGGCGCCGATCTTCTTATCCTGTCAGCCCGCCATTTTCCGGTGCATTTCTGTCCGCCTATGCACCAGCCAAAAGCAGCGCACGCGATTCTAAATGGCTAATATTTCACAGCCGTTACAAGCACGTTCACGCAAATTACGTCTTGTCTTTACTTAACAAAAGTCCAATATGCAGGAAGGCCCTGGACGTGACAAATACGTTTTCCTTCAAAAATTTATAGCTTGCGCGAATAATTTGATGAAAAAGTAGGCAGTTGATGCGCGCAAAGTGCGTTTCCCCTGGGGAAATGGCACGGCCGGATTATAAGCGGTGCATACTTCCCGAAAATCTTTTCGCTTGTTTTTTAGGCAAAGCGTGATAGAAAGTGTGGGATTTGTAGCGGGAAGGCGACAGAGGCCTTATAAGCATATGCAGTACGGGCACAGTCGGCACCTTGCCCGCCCGCAGAAATGACGAGGCCGGCGACATTGCTGCCGCCGGCCTGGAGGAAAACGGGGCGCCCTGCCCCCGCTGGTGAGCGCTTGTCAGCGCTTCACGCTGGTGCGTTCGAGTGCCGCCATGCCGGCTTCGAAGCGCGCAAAACGTGCATCGAGCTGGCGCGTCAGGCGGGTCTT
>JAKOOD010000055.1 GCA_022701635.1 Burkholderiaceae bacterium
CGCATCGAGGAAGGGCTGCAGGCGCTGTTCCCGGAAGCGCGCATCCTGCGCATCGACGCCGACTCCACGCGCCACAAGGGCAGCGCCCAGGCCGCGTTCGATACCGTGCACCGCGGCGAGGTCGATATCCTGATCGGCACCCAGATGGTGGCCAAGGGCCACGACTTCAAAAAGCTGACGCTGGTCGGCGTGCTGAACCCGGACACCGCCCTGTTCTCCCAGGACTACCGGGCCAGCGAGCGCCTGTTCGCCCAGCTGATGCAGGTGGCGGGGCGGGCCGGGCGCGCCGGGCTGCCATCGGAAGTGCTGATCCAGTCGCGCTATTGCACCCACCCGCTGTACGGGGCGGTGATGCGCCACGACTACGACCGCTTCGCCGGCGACCTGCTGGCAGAACGCCACCAGGCCGCGCTGCCGCCGTATATGTACCAGGCGCTGCTGCGCGCCGAGGCGCCCGAGCTGGCCACCGCCATCGCATTCCTGGAGGGCGCGCGCGATGCCGTGGCGGCCGATGCGGTGACCGTCAACGATCCGATCCCGATGACCATGACCCGCGTGCACAACGTCGAGCGCGCCCAGCTGCTGGTCGAGTCGAATTCACGTCCGGCGCTGCAGGCCTTCCTGAGCGCCTGGGTCGATGCCTTGCGGGCCATGAAGAGCCGGGTGCGCTGGTCGCTGGAAGTCGATCCGCTGGATATTTGATGAGAAACCGAGGAGATATATATTTTCTTTATTGCTGAGATCAGAAACGATCATTGGACATATATTTTGTGCTGCGTCATGATGCACCTGTCTCCTCTATTCTCCACAAGGAATAGATTCAAGCCCGCTCTCGAGCGGGCTTTTTTTTATCCCGCGTGGCTCAGCGCTTGAAAATGGCGTATCGTCATGGCGCGAAAACCAGCGGAGAAACATATGCAGATACTAAAGGTCGACGTCGCCGTGATCGGCGCCGGCACGGCGGGACTGGTGGCCTACCGCGCCGCCAGGGCACAGGGCGCGCGCACCGTGCTGATCGAAGGCGGCCACTACGGCACCACCTGCGCCAGGGTCGGCTGCATGCCGAGCAAGCTCCTGATCGCGGCGGCCGAGGCGGCGCACATGCTCGACGCGGCCGCGGCGTTCGGCGTGCATGCGGGGGACAAGCGTGTCGACGGCGTGGCCGTGATGGAGCGCGTGCGGCGCGAGCGTGACCGCTTCGTCGGTTTCGTACTGGATGGCGTCGACAGCATCCCGGACGCCGACAAGCTGCGTGGCCATGCGCGTTTCACGGGACCGCACACGCTGGTGGTCGACGACGGCGCCGGCAACGTCAGCGAGGTGGAAGCGGCGCGCGTGGTGATCGCCAGCGGTTCCACGCCGACCCGCCTGCCGAAGCTGGAGAACGTCGGTCCCGGCGTGATCACCAGCGACGAGGTGTTCGACTGGCAGGATCTGCCGCGCTCGGTCGCCGTGATCGGCACCGGCGTGATCGGCCTGGAACTGGGCCAGGCGCTGGCGCGCCTGGGTGTGCGCGTGAGCCTGTA
The DNA here is from genome assembly GCA_022701635.1 of Burkholderiaceae bacterium. Taxonomy (GTDB): domain Bacteria; phylum Pseudomonadota; class Gammaproteobacteria; order Burkholderiales; family Burkholderiaceae_D; genus Telluria; species Telluria phyllosphaerae. The sequence goes on from JAKOOD010000055.1 coordinate 1,527, forward strand.
CGCGCGCGGCGGCAGCGTCGCCCAACTGACCGACCCGGTGGTGCTGCGCAAGGCCGGCCAGGTGCTGCGCGAAGAGATCGACCTGCATTTCCAGACCGAGATCGTGAAGGCGGAGCAGGATGGCGACGAGGTGGTGCTGTGCATGCGCGAGGGCGGAGAAGAGCGCTGCGCGCGCTTCCAGTACGTGCTGATGGCCGCCGGGCGCACGCCCAACGTGGCCGACATCGGCATCGCGCATAGCGGACTGGCGCTGGGAACCAATGGCGTGCCTCTGTTCGACAGCCGTACCATGCAATGCGGGACCAGCCACATCTTCATTGCCGGTGACGCCAACAACGAGCGCCCGGTGCTGCCGGAAGCGGCCGACCACGGCAAGATCGCCGGCGACAATGCCGGCCGCTATCCGGACATCCGCCCCGGCCTGCGCCGCGCGCCGCTGACCGCGGCATTCACCGAACCGAACATCGTCACGCTGGGCGCCAGCTACAAAAGCCTGTGCGAGCCGGGCAAGCCGAAATTCGCGATCGGGATGGTGTCGTTCGAGAACCAGGGCCGCAGCCGCGTCATGTTGCAGAACAAGGGAATGCTGCGCGTGTACGGGGAGTATGGCAGCGGGCGCTTCCTGGGCGCCGAGATGATCGCGCCGCGCGGCGAGCATCTCGGGCATTTACTGGCCTGGGCGGTGCAGGCGCGGATGACGGTGGACCAGATGCTGGAGATGCCGTTCTACCATCCTGTGATCGAGGAGGGCGTGCGCACGGCCTTGCGCGATCTGGCGACCGAACTGGTGAAGGATGCCAGCAGCACCGATCCCGCCGAAATGGAGCCGGGAACCTAGGGAGGGGGCAGAGCAGGCGTCAGAGCAAGGGTCAGAGCCCGGTTTTGCTTTAAAGGGCTCTGACCCCGGTGTTCCTTTAAAGGGCTCTGACCCCGGTGTTCAGCCGCCAGAGCAAGGCTCTGACCCCGGTGTTCAGCCACCGGCTCATATCAACATCAATTCAAATAACTGGCATCCAGTTTGCCCTCGGACGCCAGCTGGCGCACGATCTTGATCGTATCGATATCGGCTTCCTGGTAGGCCGACTTCTTGAAATCCTCGTACATCCTGCTCATCTCGTCGCCGGCCGACGGATTGCCGTCGTCATAGGTAAAGCGCACCAGCAACATGGCATCGCCACGCGCTTCGATGCGCATGGTCAGCAGCGACTGCGCAATGTCGCCCTGGGCCGGCACTTCGAAGCGCACTTCTTCCAGCGGGGTCAGGCGCACATGGTCGTCGATCCACAGCTCGCCGAAACGCTGGCGGCGCGTGAAGCTGCCGCTTTCGCGCGCGCCGATGATGCACTCGTCCAGGTGGGGAATGAAGCGCTTCGGGTCTTCCGCGCGCAGCACCAGGCCGCGCCACAGCTGCTCGCGGGTGATGGTGTCGATCAGCGGATTGAGCGGGTCATTGATTTCGATCAAATGTTCGAATTTCATCGTGCGTTCTCTTGTCGTGTTCAGCAAATGGGGTATGTGGTGGCGCTAGGCCTTTTCCACAAGCATAGCCGACAACAACGTCGCCGTTTGCATACAGCCTTTTACGTGCACAGCCCGCCTCCTTTACAATGCTGAGCTAGCCCTCCAGAACGACACCCCATGTCCACCACCCCGAATTTCGGCCTCAACGGTCCGCAAAGCGAAGCCGCGCTTTATCTCGACGGCCCCTGCCTGGTGCTGGCCGGCGCCGGCTCGGGCAAGACGCGCGTGATCACCCAGAAGATCGCCTACATGATCGAGCACCGCGGCTACGATCCGCGCACGATCGCCGCACTCACCTTCACCAACAAGGCCGCGCTCGAGATGCAGGAGCGTATCGGCAAGCTGCTCAAGCAGCCCAAGCAGGCCAAGCAATTGACGGTGTCGACCTTCCACTCGCTGGGCGTCAAGATCCTGCGCCAGGAAGCGGCCGGCGTCGGCCTCAAGGATCGCTTTTCGATCATGGACGCCGACGACTGCTACACGGTGGTGTCCGACCTGGCCGTGACCACGGATAAACACGAGATCCGCCGCATCCAGAACGCCATTTCCTTGTGGAAGAACGGCCTGGTCGATCCCGAAGATGCGATCCGCGAGGCGAAAGACGAAGACGAAGCCCAGGCCGGCCGCATCTACCGCAGCTACCTGGCGACCTTGCAGGCCTACCAGGCGGTCGACTTCGACGACTTGATCCGCCTGCCGGTGGAACTGTTCCGCAACAACGACGACATCCGCGACCGCTGGCAGCGCCGCCTGCGCTACCTGTTGATGGACGAGTACCAGGACACCAACACCTGCCAATACGAGCTGGTGAAGCTGATGGTGACCGGCATCGGCAAGAAGCCGATGTTCACCGCGGTGGGCGACGACGACCAGGCGATCTATGCCTGGCGCGGCGCCTCGGTCGAAAACCTCAAGACGCTGCAGACCGACTTCCCGGACCTGCGCGTCATCAAGCTCGAGCAGAACTACCGCTCGACCACGCGCATCCTGCAGGCGGCCAATGCGGTCATCGGCAACAACCCGAAGCTGTTCGAGAAATCGCTGTGGTCCGAGCACGGCCTGGGCGAGCCGATCAAGGTGCTGGGCATGCCGAACGACGAGATGGAAGCCGACCAGGTCGCCATCATGATTTCGTCGGAACATTTCCAGCGCAAGAACAAATGGTCGGACTACGCGATCCTGTACCGCGGCAACCACCAGGCGCGCGTGATCGAGCAGGCGCTGCGCAAGGAGCGCATTCCGTACACGATCTCGGGCGGCCAGAGCTTTTTCGACAAGGCCGAGATCAAGGACATCATCGCTTACCTGCGCCTGATCGCCAACGAGGGCGACGACCCGGCCTTCATCCGCGCCATCACCACGCCCAAGCGCGGCGTCGGCATGGCGACCATCGAAGCGCTCGGCGAGTTCTCGAAGCAGTGGAACTGCTCGCTGTTCGAGGCGGCGCTGAAGGGCGGCATCGAAGCCAAGCTGTCCGAGCGCCAGCTGTATCCGCTGCGCGAGTTCTGCCATTTCATCAACGATATGGAATCGCGCGCCACCCGGCCCGGTCCGTCCGGCAGCGGCGACAATGCCGCCGAGCTGCTCGACGACATGATGAAAGAGATCAACTACGAGCACTACCTGTACGAGAATTTCGACGACCGCGCCGCCCAGGGCAAGTGGCAGAACGTGCTGGAATTTACCAGCTGGCTGAAGGAACGCGGGCGCGGCGGGCGCGACCGCGATGGCGAGGAAAAGAACCTGCTCGAACTGACGCAGATGGTGGCGTTGATGTCGATGTTGGAAGGCAAGGACGAAGAGCCGGACGCGATCCGCATGTCGACCCTGCACGCCTCCAAGGGGCTGGAGTATCCACACGTGTTCCTGGTCGGCGTCGAGGAAGGCATCCTGCCGCACAAGGGCGACCCCGACGACCCGATCGAAAAGATCGCCGCGCGCATCCAGGAAGAGCGGCGCCTGATGTATGTGGGCATCACGCGCGCCCAGCGCACCCTGCACGTGACCTGGTGCAAGAAGAGAAAGCGCGCCGGCGAGCAGGTACATTGCGATCCGTCGCGCTTCATCAAGGAAATGGCGCTGGAAGTCGGCGACGCCGCGCCCAAGGAAACCGAAGTGATGACGCCGAAAGAAAGGCTGGCCAACCTGAAGGCCTTGTTGGCCACGCCGAAGGTGTAGGGGACAGGCGCTGCTGATGATCGCGGCGGCACCTGTTTTCATGCCCATTGACCAATAAATCGTAGTTGCGCGACATGATTCGTTGCGCATAAGCCTTGAAGCGAATGCAAGGCGTCCGCACGATTCAAATTCTTATTTGACTTCGAAGGGTGCGCAATAAATACTTTTGAAACTGTACATTTCAAAAATCAATTTATCTGCCGCATTTTAGGGCACTTCGTCGATGGCCACTGTCTCTGATATCACCACCACTCCCTTGTCGGGCCTGAACCACATCGACGCCTTGCTCGATAGTGGGCCTGATTGGAATTATTTTTCGAGCAATAATACGCTGCAATACACGTTTTCCGTGACGTCCGGCACCGAGACCGGGAAAACCGGGCTACAGGCCTTTTCGGTGTCGCAGCAGGCGGCGGTACGCACGGCGTTTTCGTATATCTCGCAGCTGACCGGGATTCAGTTCCTGGAAACCGCAGTCGGCACCGATGCGCAAATCCACTTGAGCAACACCGACATCGCCGGCGCCAACGTTACCGGCCTGTGCAGCTGGCTGAGCAATTACAGCTATAGCGGCACCCAGCTGGTCAGCTACGATGCCGATGCTTATGTCTATCTGGACAATGCTGAATGGAATGCCCAGAACAGTAACCTGACGCCGGGCGGCAGCGGCTATGAAACCCT
>JAKOOD010000061.1 GCA_022701635.1 Burkholderiaceae bacterium
ACGACGATGACCTGGTTGGCGAGCTGGCTCTTCGACAGTGCGATCAGCGTCAGCTCGAGGTCGTTGGGATTGTCTTCGACCAGAAGGATGGGCTTGAGCATGCGTTCTTTCTAATCCTGGATAATTAGGTATTGGTATTGGTATGCGTGTTCGGTTTGGGGAGCGCGAACGAGAAGGTCGCGCTTTCCCCGAGCGTGGAGTTGGCCCATACGCGGCCATTGTGGCGCTCGACGATGCGGCGCACGTTGGCCAGGCCGATGCCGGTGCCCTGGAAGTCTTCCATGCGGTGCAGGCGCTGGAAGACGCCGAACAGCTTGTGCACGTAATCCATGTTGAAGCCGGCGCCATTGTCGACGACGTGGAATACCGTCTCCTGCGGATGGTCCTCGGCCGTGACCCGGATCACGGCCGGATCGCGCTGGCTGGTGAACTTCACGGCATTCGACAGCAGGTTGAACATGGCCAGGTGCAGGAAGGTCGGGTCGGCCTCGACCTTGGGCAGGTCGGCCACGTTCCATTCGATGTTGCGGCCGCGCGTTTCGGTGGACAGCTTGTCGACGCAGGCGGCGACCAGGTCGTTCATGTCGACCGTGGTCGGGCGCAGCGCCGCGCGGCCCATCTGCGAGAACGACAGCAGGTCGTCGACCAGCTTGCCGGCCAGGCGCGCCGCTTCCTTGATGTTCTTCAGGAAGCGCTGGCGCATCTGGGCGTCCTCGCTGCCGCTCGATTCGATCAGGAGGTCGGCGAAGCCGACGATGTGGCGCAGCGGCGCGCGCAGGTCGTGCGACACCGAATACGAGAAGGCTTCCAGCTCCTTGTTGGAGCGTGTCAGTTCCCCGGCCAGCGCCGCCATCTGCTCGGCGCGCTCGAGCGCGAGGCCGAGCAGGGCGGTGCGGAATTCCAGCGTCAGCTCGATCTCGCCGGCGTGCCACGGCAGGCTGGTGCCGTGGATGGTTTCGCGCCAGGCGGCGAAGCTGGTGCGCGGCGACAGGTTCAGGGTGACGCCGGCGGCGGCGGCCTGCACGATCTTGTCGTGCGGGTTGCCGGCCCATTCGATGGTGCGCACGTACTCGGGGCGGAACCACAGCAGGTAGTGCTTGTGGATGCGCGAGATCGGCACCGCCAGCAGGCCGCTGGCGTTGCGGATGATGCGCCCGCCGAGCGGATAGACGGATGACAGGTTATCGGAGTGGAACACGTCGCCATGGTCGTGCTGGGTGAGCCAGTCGACCAGGTCCTGGATGTCGTCCTGTTCCGGGGTGTCGCCGAAGGTCAGGATGCGTTCGTCGACCACCACCGCGACCCCGGTGGCGCGCGCGAAGCGCAGCAGCTCGGGGAACACGTTCGACAGGTTCTCGATGAAGTCGCTGCCCTGGGTCAGGCCGGCCAGCGTCGACACCATCGTGCGCCGCACGTCGAGGCGGAACTGGAGATCGGCGGCGTCCTCGCGCGACTCGATGCACAGCGCCAGGATTTCGCTCAGCTGCTCGCAGGCGGTGCGCTTTTCGAAGCCGACCGGCATGGCATGCTCGTTATGGCAGGAGATCAGTCCCCACAGCTCGCCCTTGACCATCAGCGACACCGACATCGACGCCATCGTGTGCATGTTGCGCATGTATTGCAGGTGCACCGGCGACACGCTGCGCAGCGTGGCGAAGGACAGGTCGTTGGGCTTGCCGGTGGCCGGATTCAGCGCCGGCACCAGCGGCGCCGGCTGGTAGTTGGCGTCCTGGATCAGGCGGATGCGCGACTGCTTGTACATCCGGCGCGCCTGCGCCGGGATGTCCGACGCCGGGAAGTGCTGGCCCATGTAGGAGGCGTAGTCGTCCTGCTTGGCTTCCGCCATCACGTGCCCATGGCCGTCGCCATCGAACTTGTACACGATCACGCGGCCGAAACCGGTGACCGAGCGGACATGATGGCAGGCCCGTTCCGCCAGCGCCTCGATGCTGACGGCCTCGTTCACCTTCAGCAGGAAATCGCCGATCAGCGAATACAGCCGGCGGAAGTCGGCCGCGCCGGCGCGGTCCACCGGCTCGAACTCGAGGGCGGTCACGCCGTCCCACTTGTGGGCCAGCGCGTCGAAGTGGCGGCCGTTGGCGGTCGTGATCGTGCCCACATAGTACGGACGCGGGCCCAGTTCAGCCGCCAGTTCCGGCGCCAGCGCCAGCGCGGCCGCTTCGCCGACCACCTCGGCCAGCGGACGGCCGATCGCCTCGCGCAGACCGCAGCCGGTCCAGTCGCCCAGATTGGCGCTGGCCTGCAGCACCTCGAGGTTGTCGGACAGGGTAAGCAGGAAGCCATGCGGCTGGATACTGCCGGGCATGTGAATCGGCTCCCTGTCACAAGTCGACAGGTCGATGGCAGGAGCGGCGAAAACCGGAGTCATGGGGTCTGTGCAGGAATACTGGCGGTAGATTGCAAGGTCGCTATTTTACAATGAAACAGGTCCGCGTCGACCGGCGAGGCATCCGCGGGTCGACTTGAAGTCGCGGCAATATTGCAACATTTTAAAATAACATCGGCCTAGTTTCGATAAATTTTATTCGAAGAAGGCAGCTATTTATATATAAAACGACAAAACTGAGCATGGCAAGCCGAACGGGCTTGGTCTTGTTTTTATGATAATCTCGCTCGCACCAATGAAGTCGCAGCCTTTGCCGCAACTGTTTATGATGGTCTCGACGGGTTCGACAAGCCACAGTGGACGCCCAGCGGTTGGTGCAGCTGTATCATGCGCTCGATCCGTATAAATATTGTCACTGTAACAAGAATCGCAGTATGCCATGAATGACCAGACCCAGCCCAAGAACCCCTTTCCGGAAGAGCGGCGCTACCAGTACCTGATTTCCGGAATCAGGGATTACGCCATCTACATGCTCGATCCGAGCGGGCATGTCAGCAGCTGGAACGCCGGCGCCAACCGCTTCAAGGGTTATGTGGCGGAGGAAATCCTCGGCCAGCATTTCTCGCGCTTCTACACCCCCGAAGACCGGGCAACCGACCTGCCCAGGCGCGCCCTCGAGACCGCGCTCGCGCAGGGCAAGTACGAAGCCGAAGGCTGGCGCGTGCGCAAGGACGGTTCGCGCTTCTGGGCCCACGTCGTGATCGACCCGATCTACAACGAGGAAGGCACCCTGCTGGGCTTCGCCAAGGTAACGCGCGACATCACCGAGCGCAAGCAGGCGGAAGAGGCGTTGCGCGAGAGCGAACAGCGCTTCCGCCTGCTGGTGCAGGGCGTGACCGACTACGCGCTGTACATGCTGTCGCCGGAAGGGGTGGTCACCAACTGGAATTCGGGTGCGGAACGGATCAAGGGCTATAGCGAGGTCGAGATCGTCGGCAACCATTTCTCGCATTTCTATACCGAGGAAGACCGGATCGCGGGCGTGCCCGTGCGGGCGCTGTCGACGGCAGCCGGGACCGGCCGCTTCGAGGCCGAGGGATGGCGCGTGCGCAAGGATGGCTCACGCTTCTGGGCCCACGTGATCATCGACGCGATCCACGACGACGGGGGCAGGCTGGTTGGCTTTGCCAAGATCACGCGCGACCTCACCGAAAAGAAAAAGGCGGCCGAGGCGCTGGAAGCCGCCAACGTGGCGCTGTTCCAGGCCCAGAAGATGGAATCGATCGGCCAGCTCACCGGCGGCGTGGCGCATGACTTCAACAACCTGCTGTCGGTGCTGTCGAGCGGCCTGGAAGTGCTGTCGATGCAGCGCAAGGACGCCAGGGAAGGCAGCCCGAGCGGCGCCGACGTGCGCACCCTGGAGAGCATGCGCCGCGCGATCGACCGCGGTGCACGCCTGACCCAGCAGTTGCTGGCCTTTGCGCGCCAGCAGCCGCTGAAGGCGGAAACGCGCAACCTGAACCGCATCATCCACGGCTTCGAGACCGTGTTGCGGCGCGCCGTCAATCCGAACATCGAGTTCGTCATCGAGCTCGACCCCAAGGCGCACGGCGCCGTGATCGACAGTGCACGCCTCGAATCGGCGCTGCTGAACCTGGTGGTGAATGCGCGCGACGCCATGCCCGAGGGCGGGCGTCTTGCCATTAGCAGCGCCAACGTGACGTTCGCCGCGGACGGGGCCACGCCGAATACGACCGCGCTGGCGCCGGGCGAGTACGTGAACGTGACGGTGCGCGATACCGGCAGCGGCATGCCGCCCGAGGTGGTGGCGCGTGCCTTCGAGCCCTTCTTCACGACCAAGGAAGTCGGCAAGGGCACCGGTTTGGGGCTGTCGCAGGTGTACGGTTTCATCAGGCAGTCGGGCGGCGATGTCGTCATCGACAGCAAACCAGGCGAAGGCAGCGCGATTTCGATCTACCTGCCCGCCGTCGTCGAGACCGCGCCGGAGGGGGAGAGCACCCACACCGAGCGCGTGCTGATCGTCGAGGACGAGCCCGACCTGATGGACGTCGCCGCCTCGCTGTTCACCAGCATGGGCTACGACGTGGTGACGGCCGCCAGCGGCCGCGAAGCGATCGACATGCTGGATCGCCAGGATGTCGACATCCTGTTCACCGACGTCGTCATGCCGAACGGGATGAACGGCATCGAGCTGGCCAGCTATACACGCGAGCACTATCCGAAAACCAAGATCATGTTGGCGTCCGGTTACCCGCTGCCGGCGCTGAAGCAGCGGCACGGCAAGGACTTGAGCGAGTTTGCGTTCGTCAACAAGCCGTATCGCTTGTCGGACCTGGCGCGTACCCTACGTTCCGCGATGTAATTATTCTAATCCGAAAATGATGTCGCTGATGCGCTCGTAGACCGGGTCCGCCGACGGCCCGCCGTTCGGCCAGTTCAGGATATCGAAATGGTCGAAGCCGCGCTGGTTGCCGAGGAAGTTCCAGCTGCCGCGCACCGCCGTGCCATCGTAGTCGCGCACCGGCTGCCCGCTCGGCGCACGCATGCTGATCGTGTTGACCACGCCGTCGTTGGCGAACCATTCGCTGTCGATGCGCACCCGGTCCGTGGCCGACTGGGTGTACGAGCCGATGCCGCGCTGGGCCAGCGAGGGCACGATCCATTCTCCGGCAAAGTATTTGTAATACTGCAACATGTCGGCGCGCGGGTACTGGAAATTGCTGCTCTGGATCGGCGCCACGCTGCGGTCGGTGCCGTTGCAGCACCAGGCGCCGCGCTCGGTGGCCACCGTGCCCACCGAAAAATAATAGACGCCGGGCGAGGTCAGGGCCCATCGGTTGAATTCGCGTGCGCCGTCCGGCGACAGTTCCCAGGAGGTCAGCTTGCTGTCGAGGTAATCGCGCAGCGGGCTGCGCAGTTGCGGCAGGATGTCGAGCACGGCGTCGCGCAATGTGGTGCCGTTGTGCGGCGTCGACAGCGTGACCACGCTGCGCACCCAGCCGAACTTGCCGCCCTTGTACAGTGCGCTGTCGCCTTCGTCGCCGTAGGGGGAGCCGTGCTCGAGCAACTGGATCAAGGCGCGAATCGTGGTCCCGCCCTGGCTGTGGCCGATCAGGTGGAGCGGGTGCGCGGCGTCCCATTGCGGGTAGAGCGCGAGCGGGTAGTCGTTCGGGTTGTTCTTCGGATCGGCGGCCCAGCACTTGCCCGGCGGCTTTTGCGGCTGGCCGGGGTAGCCGTAGCGCGCCACGTGAATGGCGCCGTAGTCGGTGCAGCCCCCCTTGATCTGCGCATACAGCTCGGCCGCGTCATCCCAGTTGGAACCGATGGCCGCGACGCCGGCCGCGTACACCGTGTGCGGGCCGTGGTACAGCTGCATGTGGGCGGCGATGTTGTGGTAGCCGCCCCAGTACAGGAAGCCGCTGCCGGGATAGCTGTCCGGCCCGAAACCGAGGAAGCCGTGGACCAGCACCACGGGGTAATTGTTGGCGGCGAGGGTGGGTACGGCCGGCAGCAGGGCGCCGAGAGCCAGCACGCACCAGACCAGCGAACAGGACAACAAGCGCGGCAATGCACGCAATACCGGGCGCAGCATGTGAGTCTCCGATGGAAAGGACATCACATTGTCGGTTTGGTATCTGGCAGCGGGTTTGTGCTAGCTCTTGTAGCCAGCAGGTGGCGGGCTAAAAAATGTTGCTGTGCACCATTTTCACCACGCCACCGAAACGCGCCTCAATTCGTCAGCGCCACCGTTCCGCCCAGCGAGGGGCTGCCGCCGCCGCCGGGCACTGCCGGCGCCGGCGCCGGCGTGTTCGAGGCAGTCACGGCGGCCTTCTCGGCCAGGTCCGGATTCCACACCACGTGCTCGTCCACCGAATACAGGCGGCACGGCTGGTCGCTCTTGGCCGAGCAGGCCGCCAGTGCACGCGCTTCCGGGTCTTCGCCTTCCTCGGCCCAGCACCAGCCGCCGGTGGGCGAGATGGCGAAGGCGCGCGGCGTCATCTTGGTCAGGTATTCCTGGTAGGCACGCTTGCCGTTTTCACTCAGGAAAGGAACCGCCTCGACATTCTCGATGGTGGCAAAATTGGTCGGCTGCGGCACCGGCGGTTCCGGCACCTTGTACAGGACCTGGGTCGGCATGCCGACCTTGTCGAGGAAGGCCATGGTGTCCTTCAGCCAGACTTTTTCGCCGTCGCGGCTGGCGAGCATGCCGTGGGAATCGCGCTTGAAGGGCGCGTATTCGACCAGCTGGGCGCGGCCGCCGGCCTGTTCGAAGGCGTCGTGCATGCGCGCCACCAGGTCCGGGCCGAACAGCGAATCGTTCTGGCCGTACATCCACAGGCTCGGCAGCTTGTTCTGGGAGCCGTACTCGGCAAACGCCGCCACCAGCGACGAGCGCCAGCCGCAGCCGTTGCTGTCGTCGCGCAGGCCGCCGGCAAAATTGATCAGGCCGCGCACGCCCTGCAAGTCCTGGGTGCCGAGCGCCATCGTCGCCAGGCCGCCGTAGGACTGGCCGGCCACCACCATGCGGTCGGCGTCGATCCACTTCTGGCTGCGGGCGAAGTCGAGGGTGTCCTGGATGTCCTCGGCCTGGGCGTAGCCGTTGGCCGTCATGTCGCAGCCGTGGTCCTGGTAGCGCCCGGTCGAGTTGGCGAAGCCCTGGCGCATCGGCACCATCACGGCATAGCCGCGCTCCACGAAGGCGTGCGCCATGTGATAGAAGCGGTCGCGCGGCTGCCTGTTCGGGTGGCCCGGGTCCTTGCCGTGGTTGATGATGATCAGCGGGAAGGGACCCTGTCCATTCGGCTGGAACACCGTCGTTTCCAGGCGTGCCTGGTGATTCTTGCCGGCCGGGATCAGCACGATGTGTTCGTTGATCCGGTAGTCGAGTTGCAGCTCCTGCTCGATGGCCAGGCCCGGCAGCATCGCCAGGCAGACAATCAGTGCGGACGTCAGTTTGCGAACAGAAGGGCGTGCTCTAAACATGGAAACTCTGGAACCTCAGTGTCGACAGACCCCCTCCGAAAATATCCTGAAGGGAACTGATTGCTTAGCGGAATAAATTGATTCTAAGCACTGTGATTTTTCAGAGCAATATCCGATTAACCAATTCTCGAATTAAATCTACGCGTGTGGCCACATTTGCCAGAACAAGCAGATAATCCGTACAGCTAACGATTGGATGACCCATGGTTCCTGTCGACCAACGCTTCACGCAGGCGCTGCAGGGGGGCGCACGCGCCTGGCGCGCCGCCCTCGAGCGGTACCTGAAATCCTGCGGCATCACGCCGGCAGGATGGAATGCGGTGTCCGCGGTGGCGGGGGCGACGACCGCGCCATCGCAGCGGCAACTCGCCGAGCAATTGGGCGTGGACGGCGCGACCCTGGTCGCCACCATCGACCGCCTGGTGGCTGGCGGCCTGGCCGAGCGCATGCCGAGCCCGCACGACCGGCGCGTCAAGCTGGTCGTGCTTACCGGAGAGGGCAGGGCGCTGGCGGCCAGGGTCGGCGAACAGGCCGCACTGCTGCGCCAGTCGATCGCGGCGCGCATCGATGCCGCCCGCATGGCAATGGCATCCGAGGTACTGGAAGAGCTGCAACAGATCCTGGAAGGCGCATGAGCGACAACGTCGACAAATACGCTCCACGCGAGTGGCATCCCGACGAACGTCCGACCATGCCGGGCGGCCCGTCCTTTCCCGCCCATTCGAACCCGCGCCGCCTGGCCTTCTTCCTGGTCGGCACCCTGGTCACCCTGACCGGCGGCCTCGGCAACGCGCTGGTGACGGTCAACCTGGTCAACCTGCAAGGCACGCTGAGCGCATTCTCGGCCGAGGTCAACTGGCTGCCTGCCGCCTACGTCATGACCAACGTGTCGATGAACCTGCTACTGGTGAAATTCCGCCAGCAGTTCGGCCTGCGCGCGTTCACGGAAGCCTTCCTGGTGCTGTACGCGCTGGTGACGTTCGCCCACCTGTTCGTCAACGACCTCGGCTCGGCGATCGCGGTGCGCGCGGCCCACGGCATGGTCGGCGCGGCGCTGTCCACGCTCGGCCTGTACTACACGCTGCAAGCCTTCAGCAAGGCCTGGCGGCCGCGCGGCATCATCATCTCGACCGGCATCTCGCAACTGGCGCAGCCGATCGCCTACCTGTTCTCGAGCCGCCTGCTGGCGCTGGCCGAATGGCGCGGCCTGTACCTGTTCGAGCTGGGCCTGACCCTGGTGACGCTGGGCGCCGTGCTGTGGCTCAAGCTGCCGCCGGGCGACCGCTTCAAGGCCTTCCGCCCGACCGATTTCGTCACCTTCGCGCTGTTCGCACCGGGCATGGCGCTACTGTGCGCCGCGCTCACCTTCGGGCGCGTGCTGTGGTGGACCTCGGCACCCTGGGTCGGCGTGGCGCTGGCGGCGGCGATCGTGCTGATCGTGGCCTCGATCGCCGTCGAGCACAATCGCAAGAATCCATTGCTGAACCTGCGCTGGCTGACCAACGGCATGATCGCGCGCGTGTTCATCGCCATGGTGCTGGTGCGCGTGGTGCTGTCCGAGCAGAGCGTGGGCGCGGTCGGCTTCCTGCGCCTGGTGGGCTTGAACAACGACCAGCTGACGTCCCTGTTCGCGGTGGTGCTGCTGAGTACCATCGCCGGCATCGTGTTCTCGGCGCTCACCTTCAATCCGGCGCGCCTGATGGCGCCGCAGGTGGTGGCGCTGCTGATCATGGCCGGCGGCGCCTGGATCGATTCGCACGCCACCAGCGTGACGCGTCCGGAAGAGATGTACGTCAGCCAGGGCCTGCTGGCCTTCGGCGGCGTGATGTTCCTGGGGCCGCTGCTGCTGACGCTGATGGGCTCGGTGATCACGAATCCGGGCAACCTGATCACCTTTTCGGTGCTGTTCGGCCTGACCCAGAACCTGGGCGGCCTGCTCGGCTCCTCGGTACTCGGCACCTGGCAGGTGTCGCGCGAAAAATTCCATTCCTCGCAACTGGCCGACTCGCTGAGCAGTCTCGATCCGCTGGTGGCCGCGCGCATCCAGCAGTACGGCGCCGCCTACGGCCGCGTGCTGACCGACCCGGCGTCGCGCACGCGCCAGGGCATCGCGCTGCTGACCCAGACCCAGACGCGCGAAGCCAACATCCTGGCCTACAACGACGTGTTCCTGGCGATCGCGGTGCTGGCGACCCTGCTCGCGCTCTGGATCTTCGCGCGCGCGCTCTGGATCGACTACGTGGCGCCGAAGGCGGCGCCCGCCGCGCCGGCGCCGGCGCCCCAGGTGTCGGCACGCGATGGCGCCACCGACTCGCCGGTGTCCACTGCCGCCGGCCAGCCGCCCGAGCCGGTGGCCGATCCGACGCCGCGCTGACACCCAGTTATTTGATATTTACCGAAAACGATCATGGCCGAGACTCCAACACAAGAAAAATCCAACCGCAAGGTGATCGTCAGCGGCGTGCTGTTCGCGCTCGTCGCACTGGTCGGCGTGCTGATCGTGCTGTATGCCTGGAACCTGCCGCCTTTCCGCAGCGCCCTGCAGACCACCGAGAACGCCACCGTGCGCGGCCAGGTCACCATCATCAGTCCCCAGCTGTCCGGCTACGTCGTCGAAGTGGGCGTCCAGGATTTCCAGGCGGTACGTCAGGGCCAGCTCCTGATGCGCATCGACGACCGCATCTACAACCAGCGGCTGGCACAGGCGCGCGCCCAGCTGGCGACCCAGCGCGCGGCCCTCAGCAACTTCGCCCAGAGCCAGGGCACGGCGCGCGCCACCATCGCCCAGAACCAG
>JAKOOD010000073.1 GCA_022701635.1 Burkholderiaceae bacterium
CTGCGCCAGCTGCCCGGCATCGAGAACGTCAGCGTCAACGTCACCCAGAAGATCATCTCGCACACCGTGCAGCGTGGCTTGAAGGTGATGCCGAGCGTGAAGAACATCATCGCCGTCGCCTCCGGCAAGGGCGGCGTCGGCAAGTCGACCACCGCGGTCAACCTGGCGCTGGCCCTGGCCGCCGAAGGCGCCAGCGTCGGCCTGCTGGACGCCGACATCTACGGCCCCTCGCAGCCGATGATGCTGGGCGTGAGCGGCCGTCCGCAAACGCTGGACGGCAAGAGCATGGAGCCGCTGGAAAACCACGGCGTGCAGGTGTCGTCGATTGGTTTCCTGATCGATCCGGACGAGCCGATGGTGTGGCGCGGCCCGATGGTCACCCAGGCCCTGCAGCAGCTGCTGGAACAGACCAACTGGCGCAACCTCGATTACCTGATCGTCGACATGCCCCCGGGCACCGGCGACATCCAGCTGACCCTGGCCCAGAAAGTGCCGGTCACCGGCGCCGTGATCGTCACCACCCCGCAGGACATCGCGCTGCTGGACGCGCGCAAGGGCGTCAAGATGTTCGAAAAGGTCGGCATCCCTATCCTGGGCGTGGTGGAAAACATGAGCACCCACATCTGCTCGAACTGCGGCCACGTCGAAGCGATCTTCGGCAGCGGCGGCGGCGAGAAGATGAGTACCGATTTCAACATCGAGTTCCTGGGCAAGTTGCCGCTGCAGCTGTCGATCCGCGAGCAGACCGATTCCGGTGCGCCGACCGTGGTGGCCGAGCCGGATGGCGCGGTGGCCGGCATCTATAAAGAGATCGCGCGCAAGGTGGCGATCAAAGTGGCGGAGCAGGCGAAGGACATGAGCGCCAAGTTCCCGACGATTGTCGTGAAAAACGACTGATCGAAGGGGTCAGAGCCCGGTTTTTCTTTTGGGGCTCTGACCCCGGTTTATCAAAACATGCGCATCGACGCCATCCGCACCCGCCTGCGCGCCCTCGGCGCGCGCCCGCTGCACGAAGACCGCATCCTGCGCGACTGGATCCGCGACAGCGGCCACCACCACGGCCGCCGCCGCCCCGACGATTTCCTCCCCAAGCCCGTGCGCGAAGCCCTGCCGCAGATCGACGCCGAACTCGACGGCCTGGCGCGCGTCCTGAGCATCCACCCGGCCGAGGACGGCTCGGCGCGCCTGCTGGTCGGCCTGCACGATGGGCAGACAGTGGAGTCGGTGCTGCTGCCGCGCGATGGCGTGTGCGTATCGAGCCAGGTCGGCTGCGCGGTCGGCTGCCGTTTCTGCATGACCGGGCAGGGCGGCCTGGTGCGCCAGGTGACCAGCGGCGAGATCGTCGCCCAGGTGGTACTGGCGCGGCGCCGGCGGCCGCTGAAAAAGGTCGTGTTCATGGGGATGGGCGAGCCTGCCCATAACCTGGACAACGTGCTGGAAGCGATCGAACTGCTCGGCATCGAGGGCGACATCGCGCACAAGAACCTGGTGTTCTCGACCGTCGGCGATCCGCGCGTGTTCGAGCGCTTGCCGCAAGGGCGGGTGAAGCCGGCGCTGGCCCTGTCCCTGCATACGACCAAGCCGGCATTGCGCGCACACCTGCTGCCGCGCGCGCCCCGCTTCGATCCAGCCGAACTGGTGGCCGAGGGCGAGCGCTATGCGCGCCTGACCGGGTATCCGATCCAGTACCAGTGGACGCTGCTGGACGGCGTCAACGACGGCCAGGACGAGCTGGATGCGATCGTCGGCCTGCTGCGCGGGAAGTACGCGGTGTTGAACATGATCCCGTACAACACCAACCCCGGCCTGCCGTACGCAAGGCCGGGCTGGAACAAGGCCCAGGCCATCGCGGCCCACCTGTTCGAGCGCGGCATCCTGACCAAGCTGCGCGATTCGGCCGGGCAGGATGTCGACGGCGGCTGCGGCCAGCTGCGGGCGCGGGCGGCGCAGGACCAGCCGGTGCGCCTGCACCGGCAGCAGCCGGCGTCCATGCCGGCCGAAGCGCCTCCGGCAGAGGTCTCGACTAAGTAAGCGCAACCCTCAGGCGGCCAGGCCGAGGTGCGGGGTCAGCTGGTGCGAACGCACCTGGTTGCGTCCACCGCGCTTGGCGTCGTACATCAGTTCGTCCGCGGCGGCGATCAGCGCTTGCGGCGTGACCGACCTGGCGGCGGCGAAGTCGGCGCTGACCACGCCGAAGCTGGCGGTGGTCGACAGGGTCGCCGCACCGAGCTGCAGCTGCTGGCCGGCGAAGGTGGCGCGTATGCGCTCGGCCACTTCGACCGCGCTGTCCAGCGGCGTCTCCGGCAGGATGATCAGGAATTCCTCGCCGCCGTAGCGCACCACGGTATCGACCGGGTCGCGCGTCATCGCC
Source organism: Burkholderiaceae bacterium (assembly GCA_022701635.1). Taxonomy (GTDB): domain Bacteria; phylum Pseudomonadota; class Gammaproteobacteria; order Burkholderiales; family Burkholderiaceae_D; genus Telluria; species Telluria phyllosphaerae. Next base: position 2,372 of record JAKOOD010000073.1, read on the forward strand.
AGCACCAGGGTGGCGAAGCTGCGCAGCAATTCGTCGCCGCCATGGTGGCCATGGGTGTCGTTGATGGCCTTGAAACCGTCGAGGTCGCACATGATCAGCGACAGGTGCAGGCGGTAGCGGCGCGCGCGCACGATTTCGCCGTCGAGCAGGCCGGCGTCCAGGTGGCGCCGGTTGTAGCAGCCTGTCAGCGGGTCGCGCACCGACAGGTTGGTCAGCACCTGCTGGGCCCAGTACTGCTCGCGCCACAGGCGCGCGTGGCGATAGCAGGCGGCGACCCCGAAGACGTTGGCAAACACGATCATCATCGTCATCGCACCGAGGCTTTGCGCGTCTGTCGCATCCAGGTGCCAGGCCAGCAGGACGAACACGAGGCTGACGCCGGGCGCGATCAGCACGGCGGTGAGAACGCGGCCAGGCATGAAGATCAGCACCGCCACCGCCATCAGGCTCATCGCCATGCCGTGCAGCAGGATGTCGTGGGGACGGTAGCAGACCACGACCAGGTAGCTGCTCATGGCCAACAGCGACGTGATGCCGGACGACCAGTAGGCAGCCTTGATCGGCGCGGCCGCGCGGCTCACGTAGCGCAGGCCTGCGATCGCCACCAGCGGTGGGAGCAGGCGCGACAGCAAGGGAACCAGCGCGCCGGGCAGTCCCAGCGCCAGCACGTCGGCGATGCCGAACAAGGCGTAGCACAGGGAACACAGCAGGACCGAACGGCGCAAGTCGCGCAGGATCGTGGCGGTATTCTGGTACAGGAAGCCGATTTCCGTGGCGGCACAGGTAAATTCTCCGCGCAGTCGCGCGATTGAGGCGGTGCCCGGATCGTTCGGCATGGATGGAGAAGAGGAAGATTTGATGAAAAAGAAGAGGGACTGTAGCGAAACTTGAAATTTCTGTAAAGTAATTATTGAAATTATCGGTATTCGACAGCAATGGGGTTGGCGCGCCGTTCTGCCCAGCCGGGGAGGTAGGCTGTAAAATAACTGCCTGACCAATAACACGACGCCGCGCCCGCAGGCTCCGCCTGTGCCGAGCCGCCGTCACTTATCCGTTTCGACCATGACCGTCCGTACCCCTGTCCGTACCCGTTTCGCTCCTAGCCCGACCGGCTATCTCCACCTCGGCGGCGCCCGCACCGCGCTGTATTCGTGGGCCTATGCGCGCCACTTCGGCGGCACCTTCATCCTGCGTATCGAAGACACCGACCTGGAGCGTTCGACCCCGGAAGCAGTGCAGGCCATCCTGGACGGCATGCAGTGGCTCGGACTGAGCCACGACGAAGGCCCGTTCTACCAGATGCAGCGCATGGACCGCTACCGTGAAGTGGTCAAAGGCATGCTGGAAGCCGGCACCGCCTATCTGTGCTACTGCTCGCCGGAAGAAGTCGAAGCCATGCGCGAACGCATGCGCGCCGCCGGCGAAAAGCCGCGCTACGACGGCACCTGGCGTCCGGAACCGGGCAAGGTGCTCCCGGAAGTCCCGGCGGGCGTGAAGCCGGTGGTGCGTTTCAAGAACCCGCCCGATGGTGAAGTCACCTGGCACGACGTGGTCAAGGGCCCGATCACGATCGCCAACAAGGAACTGGATGACCTGATCATCGCGCGTCCCGACGGCACCCCGACCTACAACTTCTGCGTGTCGGTCGACGACTGGGACATGAAGATCACCCACGTGCTGCGCGGCGACGACCACGTGAACAATACGCCGCGCCAGATCAACATCCTGCGCGCGCTCGGCGCCGAACTGCCGCAGTACGGCCACCTGCCGATGATCCTGGGCCCGGACGGCCAGAAATTGTCGAAGCGCCACGGCGCCGTCAGCGTGATGCAGTATCCGGAGCAGGGCTTCCTGCCGGAAGCGATGCTCAACTATCTGGCGCGCCTGGGCTGGAGCCACGGCGACGACGAGATCTTCTCGATGGAGCAATTTACCGAGTGGTTCAACCTCGAGCACCTGACCGCGTCGGCGGCCCAGTTCAACCCGGAAAAGCTGGCCTGGCTGAACAATCACTATATCAAGCAGGCCGACAACGAACGCCTGGCCGAACTGGCGCGTCCAAAGATGGACGGCGCGGTCTTCGAGGGTGCGCCGCCGCTGGCCAGCGTGCTGGCGCTAATGAAGGAACGCACCAACACCATCAATGAACTGGCCGATGCGGCGATGCTGTTCTACCGCACGCCGAACCCTTCGAACGCGGAGTATCAGGCGCTGCTGGCGCAGCACCTGACCGATGCCGTGCGCCCGGCACTGGCCCAGTTCGCGGAAAAGCTGCAGTCCGTGGAGTGGACCAAGCCGGCCCTGTCGGCCATGATGAAGGAAGTGCTGGCGGCGAACGGCCTGAAGATGCCGCAGCTGGCCATGCCGCTGCGCCTGCTCGTCACCGGCCAGTTGCAGACGCCGGCGATCGACGCCGTGCTGGAACTGTTCGGCCGCGACGTCGTGGTGGCACGCGTACAAAAAGGGCTGTAAGACACCATGCCACACCTGCTGCGCGTTGCCCTGTCGTCCTGCGATGCTCGCCGTACTTTCGTACAGCTGCGCTTCCCGGACGACATTGCTGCCGCTTGCGACGGTTTTGCATCGTGTCTTTTAAAGAGCTTTCAAGCTATTTGCGTAATGCAAGTCTATCCCCTATAATGCTCGCACTTCAGCGCTGCGGGGGTATAGCTCAGCTGGGAGAGCGCTTGCATGGCATGCAAGAGGTCAGCGGTTCGATCCCGCTTACCTCCACCACGTTCTGAAGTGTGCAGTAAATAGCAGGTAGCAGGTAGTATCGGCAGTTCAAGGTCCCCATCGTCTAGAGGCCTAGGACATCACCCTTTCACGGTGAGTACCGGGGTTCGAATCCCCGTGGGGACGCCAAAATATAGATGAGGTCAGAGCACGCCCGAGAAAACCGGGCGCCGACCCCATGATAAAAATTGGCGCTGCATGAAGTAAAAACAGTATGTTATGATACTGTCTCTCTGAAACGGGGGTATAGCTCAGCTGGGAGAGCGCTTGCATGGCATGCAAGAGGTCAGCGGTTCGATCCCGCTTACCTCCACCAAGTTTCAGAAGGTAGTCGTAGCAGTCCAGGGTCCCCATCGTCTAGAGGCCTAGGACATCACCCTTTCACGGTGAGTACCGGGGTTCGAATCCCCGTGGGGACGCCAAGATTTTGGTAATGCGCAGTTGTCGATGCCGCCACCCAGCGAGCGGCGCCGATGCAGTAAATAGTTTTAGGTCCCCATCGTCTAGAGGCCTAGGACATCACCCTTTCACGGTGAGTACCGGGGTTCGAATCCCCGTGGGGACGCCAGACACGCATCGCAAGGAGCCGCCTTGAAGCGGCTTTTTTATTGATGCGGTTGTCGGGGCATGAGAAGTGTTGGGGGGTATAGCTCAGCTGGGAGAGCGCTTGCATGGCATGCAAGAGGTCAGCGGTTCGATCCCGCTTACCTCCACCAAATTAGGGGTCAGAGCCCGATCTTTTCGGTTGGCTCTGGCCCACAAGTTGACGTCATTGGTAGTTCAGGGTCCCCATCGTCTAGAGGCCTAGGACATCACCCTTTCACGGTGAGTACCGGGGTTCGAATCCCCGTGGGGACGCCAGGAATATGGCAGTAATACAGTGTATCCACTGTATGCGGTAAAACAGTTTTAGGTCCCCATCGTCTAGAGGCCTAGGACATCACCCTTTCACGGTGAGTACCGGGGTTCGAATCCCCGTGGGGACGCCAGTTAAAGCCGGAGCAGACCAACGCGCATGCGCGTCGAGGTGCTCCGGTTT
>JAKOOD010000119.1 GCA_022701635.1 Burkholderiaceae bacterium
CCGAATGGCGAACTTGCAAAGCTGCACTCGGTTCACATCACGACTATCCAGCGCATTAAGCGTGGAAGCGCCTGGACCACCCGCGCCCACCAAGGAACCGCCCATGTCGAACAGTGATCTTCTTCAAGCTCGCCAAGCCGCCGCAGCCGCCTACCCCGATTTTTTGATTGACACCAAGGGCCGTCAGCACCGATGCATACCGCGAGAGGCTATTTTGGCGGGCAAATATGATGATGGTGATGTTGTGAGGCGGCATATCGCCCCCGCATACCCCCAGGGGAGGGCGGCGTGAGCGTCTGGGAAACGCCGAGTGCGACTGATGAGTGGTACACACCGCCAGCCGTATTTGACGCGCTGGGGTGCTGGTTCGACATGGATGTGTGTCCCGCCCGCCATGCAAAGGGCCATGTGCCTGCGTCGTTCAACCTGCAAGGCGACGGCCTGCTAGAGCCGTGGGACGGGTTCGTTTGGGGTAACTTCCCATTCGGCGGGCGCAACGGCCTGACGCCATGGCTGGCGAAATTCATGGACCACGGCAACGGCATTGCCTTGGTCCCCGATCGCACGTCCGCGCCCTGGTTCTGGACCGCTTTCGAGCGGGCAGACGCGGTGTTGTTCACGCGGAAAATCCGGTTCCTTCGCCCTGACGGCACAGAAGGAAAGTCGCCCTCGTGCGGCACAGCGCTAATGGCCCGTGGCGAGATTGGCTTCACCGCCCTGACGCGCGCAGCAGATCGCGGCTTCGGCATCATGTCGCTTCCGTTCCCGGCACGCGCAGCGTGAGGCGGCCATTATGGCGGGTCATCGCCCTGATGCCGTTGTGGCTGGTCTACGTGCCGGCACGCGCCTTCGTCACATTCATGGATCGGCACCTATGACCACCGCAGGTATCCCGGACACTACCCAGGATGGGAGAGCGTGATGGGAAGGAAGCCCTACGAAGATCCGGAAGATATCGTCGCGCCGGACTTCTATGCCAAGCCATGGCCAAAGGCATGCCAGGAGTGCGCGTTTCGGTGTGGCGACCCGCAGCAGCTTGGCGCTGAGACGCTGGCTGAATTGCGGACTGACGTAATCGCCGGCGAGATCGAGTTCTATTGCGTCCACCGCCTATCCGGTCGCGGGCTGCACCGGGTCTGCGCATCAGCCGCAGCGCTGGCGGCCGGTGCATGACCCAGCCCACCCCCGCCCAGATCGCAGCCGAGCTAGCGCGCGTAACAGCGCTCTTCCAGCTCCGCACGATCGCCGCTCACATGGGCGTGACAGCGCCCGCCACGCTCACCCCGCCACCCTGCGGACTGGCACCCGCATCCTCCGAGGGAGATAGAGAATGACGGACGAAAGCGGCAAGACACCGCCGATTGAGCCGCAGCCATACCTTGGCGGTGTAACAGTCATTGATTTTGGCGACTTACGTGTGGCGCGTGGCCTTACCCGGCGCCCGACGCGGATGTGCCGCCATCATGCCATGCGATATGACCCACGCGAGCGCCGCATCTGGTGTGCGGACTGCGAGACGGATGTTGAAGCGTTCGATGCCTTCACGCTCCTGATTGAGCATTTCGACGCGGTCCAAAAGAAGGCGCGGCGTATGATGGATGAGGCGAGAGAGGCTCAGTCCTTCCAGCTACGGTCGATTGCCGCAAAGCAGATCGATGAGAAATGGCGGAAGCGGAACATGGTGCCTTCGTGCCCACATTGCCGGGCTGGCATCTGGCCCGAGGATGTGAAGCGCATGGGCCTTGTCGGCAAGGAGTACGATGCTGCTCGCCGTGCTAGGGATGCGAAGTCATGACCCAGACCACCGACGCCGCGCTGGTGGAGCCAACGCAGGAGGACAGACATGCGGCAGATCAGATGATCCGAGGTGCCGACCTGTCCACGCTGAACCGCTACGAGCAATATGTAGCCGAAGCCTTCGCTAGTCACCGTGTCGCCAGCATGGCAGCGGGCCGACAAGAAACTCTCGCTGCCGCCGACACCATAGAAACACAGGCCCGCCGGATCGAGGCGCTGGAGGGGGCTTTGAGGAACGTCCGCTATGAAGCCGAGCGGGATAATGGTGGGCTTGTGCATCTCAAGCGCGCTATTTCTGTGGCAACACGCGCCGCCCTGGAGCCCACCCCATGACCCCGATCCTTCTCGCCCTAGCCTAAAGGAACGATTATGCTCACTCAAATCAAAAACCACATTGCCTCTTTTGCCTCTGGCATTCCCGCCAAGCAAATTCCCGTTGCCGCAGCCATGATCCGAAATACAACTGGCTATTCAAGCATCATTTTTCATTTTGATGGGACGGTCAGCGGAGTGAAAAACCGCAACAGAACTACATTGGCAATGGCTAGTGACTTTGCCTGAAAAAGGCCCCTACTGCAAAGCGCAATAGGGGCCTAACTATTTATCCAGGAACGACTTGAGGGTCTGCATAGGACAGTGGTGTAGTGTACCCCTTATCGCCGTTCAATGTCACTAGGACACCAAGCTTCTTGCCGACAACACTGCCGTCCTGTGTATATTTCCAGCCGTTGGCGCCAGAAATAGCGACGCCATCTGCTGTCCACTGAATATCAATAGACCTGGTGTTGAAAGTCGCCGGCAGGTCCAGGCTGACCGTCTGCCCGGCTCCACGAGTGCCGAGAATGCGGAGGTTCGTCCCATAGCGGGTGTAGGGCGGGAAGATGCCCTCATAGGCATCGAGATAGGCGTCGTACTTCGGCGCGTCAGCGCGGGGCTGGCCTAGGTATTCCAACATACCCCAGGCACCGGATTGGCTGGTCGAAATCTGCGATATCCAGTGGTAATGGTAGAAGGGCACCGTGCGGCCGAAGCCGTGAACGCGCGACACCTCACTCAGGTAATAGCCGTAGAGCGTCTTCATGCGAGGTGAGCGCTGTCGGCGCTGCTGTAGCGTCAGGTCGTTCTCGGTCGAGTGTTGTCCGACCTCGTACGTTTCGATCGCGATACCCTTGGGATTGGCGATCTTCTTGTGCGCGTCGATATAGGTGATCTGCGCATTGACGCTGGCATAGCCGCCGTTGAAATACACGTCGTCGTCCGGCTGGTCCTGCGTCGGGTAGAAATACGGCGCGATGACCACGACATCGAGGATGTCCTTTG
>JAKOOD010000138.1 GCA_022701635.1 Burkholderiaceae bacterium
TACAGCACGGATATTAAATGCGTTAATTGACAACATCATGACCACGCATTAGCCCATCCGGACTAATGCAGATCGAATGTACGCCAGATTGTTTTCACTGCCGGGCGTGGGGTGCAGCCAGCGGTTCCCCTATGAGGCGTCCCTGGGCCGGCCAGGCTACGCTCTTCCAGTACGCCTCGATGGCGCTGTTGCCCTGCACGTAGTTTTTGAACAACACCGATGGGTTGGGGAACTTTTGCCAGTAATTGCACGGTTCGCTGACGGTGCCGTAGCTGGCAGTGGCGCCGGCCTCCAGCCAGCGCAGGCTGCTCATCTGGTCGGTATGGCTTGCGCTGTCGAGCAGGTCGCCGCCGAATGGCCGCGGGGGTGTTGCGGCGCTCGCGGTCATAGGCGCCGACGGCGACGCTGTGCGGGTCGGCATCGTTGATGACGATGGCCAGCTGCCCGGATTGCAGGGCGGTGGCCGGCTGGGCGCCGGCCGGCACGCCCACCAGCGCGATGGCAAGGCCGGCGACGATGCGCGCCATGGTCATGGGGCAGTTACGCCGGCGCGCCCTCCGCGCGCTTGCGTGCCAGGCGCGCAAGCGCGCCCGCTGTCCCGATCCCGGCCAGCAGCATCGCCCAGGCCGCCGGCTCGGGCACCGGCGCGATCGCATAGATTTCCAGCGCGTCGACGCGCACCGTTTCGCCGTCCATGCTGCGGTCGATGATGCTGAGGCGTTCGTCGAGCGGATTGCCATAGCTGAGCTGCCAGGACAGCGCGGTGTCGAGGCGGTCGTTGACGAACAGGTCGGGGCCGGAACCGAACACCGGGCCGAATGCCATGTCGTTGAAGGTCTGGCGCTGGCCCTGGCTGGGCAGGATATAGCCGGACAGGATCTGCCGGTACACGGCCGGCACCGTGAAATTGAACAGGAAGGCCGTACGCTGCGCATCGCGGATGGTTTCGTGCCAGCCCTCATCCGCCGCCCAGCTTTGCGGGTTGTAGCCACCCACCAGATAGGTGTTGCCGGCGGTGTTGGTCACTTCGAGCAGGGTGAAGGTCGGGCCTTCGCTGTCGGCGCCGGCATGGAACCGGGCCGAGGTGTCGCCGGCCTGGCGGGTATAGACATTGGTGAGGTGCAGTTCGCCGGCGCCGAGCCAGCGTTCGAGCTGGCCGTACCGGCCCTCGTCAAGCAGCCTCGGCGCGGTGGCGGTCTGCGCCGACGCCTCGGTGCTCAACAGCGGCGTGCCGGCCGCCAGCGTGAATGCGAGTGCCGCAACGATCGTCTTCATGGCGTCCTCCTGGGAATGGATGGAGACTCGTCGAGGCATTGTAGGCCGTATGCATGGGCACATCCACACGGTAGGCTGGGGCAAATGAGCGCGGCAAACCCACGGAAAAACGCGCAAGAAAAAGGCCGGCGAATGCCGGCCTCCATGCGGATGCGCCTTCTATTTCATGGATCAGGCGCGCTGGTAGATATCCTCGAAGCGGACGATATCGTCTTCACCCAGGTAACTGCCCGACTGCACCTCGATCAGGTGCAGCGGCAGCTTGCCCGGATTTTCCAGGCGGTGGGTGGTGCCCAGCGGGATGTAGGTCGACTCGTTCTCGGCCAGCAGGATGGTCTTGTCGCCGCAGGTCACGCGCGCCGTGCCCGACACCACGATCCAGTGTTCGGCACGGTGGTGGTGCATCTGCAGCGACAGCTTCTCGCCCGGCTTGACCGTGATGCGCTTGACCTGGAAGCGGTCGCCCGAATCGATGCCTTCGTAGTAGCCCCACGGACGGTAGACGCGCGTGTGGTGCAGGTGCTCGGTACGGGCCTGCACCTTGAGGTGGTCGACCACGTTCTTGACGCGCTGCACGTGGTCCTTGTGCGCGACCAGCACCGCATCGTTGGTTTCCACCACGACCAGGTCCTGCACGCCGACCACGGCGACGATGCGGCTCTCGGCGCGCACCAGCGTGTTGCTGGTGTTGTCGAGGTAGACATCGCCACGCTGCACGTTGCCGTTGGCATCCTTGGCCTGCACGTCGGCCAGCGCCGACCACGAACCGACGTCGCTCCAGCCGATGTCGCTCGACACGACCACGCCGTCGCGCGTGTGTTCCATCACCGCATAATCGATCGAGTCCGACGGGCTGTCCGAGAAGGCGGCTTCGTCGAGGCGGCAGAAGTCGAGGTCGCGGTAGGCATCGCGCACCGCGACCTCGGCCGCAGCGGCGATCTGCGGCGCGTGCTGGGCGATCTCGTCCAGGAAGCGGTCGGCACGGAACATGAACATGCCGCTGTTCCAGTAGAAGCCGCCGTCGGCGACGAAGCCTTCGGCCGTGCTGCGGTCGGGCTTTTCGACAAAGCGCTCGATCTTGTAGCAATCGTCGCAGCCCGCCAGCGGCTCGCCGCGCTTGATGTAGCCATAGCCGGTTTCCGGCGCCCCCGGCACGATGCCGAAGGTTGCCAGCGAGCCGTCCTGCACCAGCCGGTAGGCGCGCTCGACCGCCACGCGGAAGGCTTCGTTTTTCTCGATCACGTGGTCGGCCGGCAGCACCAGCATGATGGCGTCCGGATCCTGGGCCTTGAGGAACTGGGCGGCGGCCGCCACGGCCGGGGCCGTATTGCGGCCGGCCGGCTCGAGCAGGATGCCATGCGGGGTGATCCCGATGTCACGCAGCTGCTCGGCCACCAGGAAGCGGTGCTCGTTGCCGCACACGATCAGCGGCGCCATCACTTCCGGCCAGCCGCGCACCCGCAAGGCAGTTTCCTGCAGCATGGTCTTGTCGGTGACCAGCGGCAGCAGCTGCTTCGGCATGACCGCGCGCGAGAGCGGCCAGAGGCGGGTACCGGCGCCGCCGGAAAGGATGACTGGGTAAATCTTCATGCACTAGCCTTTTCTACGTTGTTGTCTGTCTCGTCAGCAATTTCCTTGCGGCGGCTGCGGCGACGGTCGCGGGCGTTCAGCCATTCGTCGGAGCTGTATTCGGACGAATGCTTCATCTGGCCGGCACGGTCGATGCTGTAATCCTTGAACACGATCGTTTCATGCAAGGTGACATCGTTCAGTACGCGAGTGTACTCGAAAAGCACGCTGCGGACGACTTCGGCCCCTTCGCAGATATGGCTGCCGTGGCCGATCCAGGTCGGGCCGATGATGGTCGAGCCGGCTTCGACCTTGACGCCGGAACCGATGTAGACCGGGCCCTTGATGGTGGTGCCTTCCCAGTCGATGCTGGTGTTCAGGCCGGTCCACAATCCCGGTTCGATCTGGATGCCGGGCACGTCCATGTGGCTGACTTCGCCTGTCAGCACGTTCTGCAACACTTCCCAGTAATCGCTGACGCTGCCGATGTCGAGCCAGTTGAACGGCCGGCCCTGGGCGTAGAACGGCAGGCCCTTCTCGACCAGCAGCGGGAACAACTGGGAGCCGATGTCGAACTCGACGCCCGACGGGATCAGGTTCAGGACTTCCGGTTCGAAGATGTAGATGCCGGTGCTGATGAAGTTCGACAGCGCCTCTTCCTGCTTCGGCTTTTCCTGGAACTGGGTGATGCGGCCGTCCTTGTCGGTAACCACGACGCCGTAGCTCGACACTTTATCCCAAGGCACTTCCTTGGTAATCACGGTGGCCATCGCACCCTTGCGGCGGTGCTCGAGCAGGGCCGCCTTCAGGTCGAGGTCGATCAGCGCATCGCCGCACAGCACGATCGCGGTATCGTCGAAGAAGCCGCCGAATTCCTGGATCTTCTTCATGCCGCCGGCCGAGCCGATCGGCACCGCCACGACTTCGCCGTCTTCCTTGGTATAGCCTTCGAAGGAGTAGCCGATCTGGACGCCGAACTGCTCGCCCTCGCCGAAGTAATCCTCGATCTTTTCGTGCAGGTGGGCCACGTTGACCATGATCTCGGTCACGCCGTTCTTGGCCAGGTGCTCGATCAGGTAAGCCATCACCGGCTTGCCCAGTACCGGGATCATCGGTTTCGGCAGGTCGTAGGTCAGTGGACGTACGCGGGTGCCTTTGCCTGCTGCGAGAATCATTGCTTTCATGTTGCTGTCCTTATCTCTTCATTTTTGGGTAATCTGGTAGCGCCAGGAATCGGCGCACATCTGGTCGACATTGCGCTCGGCAGTCCAGCCCAGCTCTTCGCGCGCATGGGTCGGGTCAGCGTAGCACTTGGCGATGTCGCCGGGGCGGCGGTCGACGATCTGGTACGGAATCGGCTTGCCGCACGCCTGCTCGAAGGCGTGGATCATTTCCAGCACGCTGTTGCCATTGCCGGTGCCGAGGTTATAGGTGACCAGGCCGTCGCCCTGGGCCAGCTTGTCGAGGGTCTTGACGTGGCCGATGGCCAGGTCGACCACGTGGATGTAGTCGCGTTCGCCGGTGCCGTCCTTGGTCGGGTAGTCGCCGCCGAACACCGACAGCTTTTCGCGCTGGCCATTGGCGACCTGGGCGATATAGGGCACCAGGTTGTTCGGGATGCCGTTCGGCTCTTCGCCGATCAGGCCGCTTTCATGCGCGCCCACCGGGTTGAAGTAGCGCAGCAGCGCGATGCGCCAGGTCGGATCGGACTTGAAGAGGTCGCGCAGGATCTCTTCGATCATCAGCTTGCTGCGGCCGTAGGGGTTGGTGGCCGACAGCGGGAAATCTTCCTTGATCGGCACGGAAGCCGGGTCGCCGTAGACGGTGGCGGACGAGGAGAACACCAGCGTCTTGCAGCCGGCCTTGGCCATCGTCTCGAACAGCGCCACGCTGCCGTAGACGTTGTTGTCGTAGTAGCGCAGCGGCTGCGCCACCGATTCACCGACCGCCTTGAGGCCGGCAAAGTGGATCACGGCGTCGATCTTGTGCGCCGAGAACACCGCTTCCATGGCCGCGCGGTCGCGGATGTCGCCTTTGACGAAATCAAAGGTCTTGCCCGTGATGCGCTGCACGCGTTCCTGCACCGCCGGATCGGCGTTGTAGAGATTGTCGAACACCACCACGTCGTAGCCGGCGTTCTGCAGTTCCACCACCGTGTGCGAACCGATATACC
>JAKOOD010000183.1 GCA_022701635.1 Burkholderiaceae bacterium
TGAGCGTCGCCAAGATCCTGCTGACCACCGGCGGCCTGCTGGGCGGGCTGTCGCTCGGGCGCGAAGGCCCATCGGTGCAGATCGCGGCCGGCATCATGCTGCAGGCGCGCCGCTTCATGCCCGCCAACATGCCGCCAGGCGCCGCGGTCGGCGTGCACGGCCTGCTGGTGGCCGGCGGCGCCGCCGGCATCGCCGCCGCCTTCAATACGCCGCTGGGCGGGGTCATGTTCGCGATCGAGGAGCTGGCGCGGGCGCCCGAGCAGCGCAGCAGTGGCCTGATCATCGCCGCCATCGTGCTGGCCGGCCTGGTAGCGGTGTCGGTGCACGGCAACGGCGCCTATTTCGGCGTCATCCACGCATCCTCGATCGGCCTCGGCCTGCTGTGGCCGGGCCTGCTGCTGGCGGTCGTGGCGGGGATCGCCGGCGGGCTGTTCTCGCGGCTCCTGATCGCCTCGCTGTCGGGGCAGGGCCAGGACCGCTTTTCACGCTTTCGCGCGCGCCGTCCGGTATGGTTCGCGGCCGGCTGCGGGCTGGCGGTGGCCGTGATCGGGCTGGTCACCGGCGGCGCCGCCTTCGGCTCCGGCTACGGCACCACGCGCGCCATGGTCGAGGGCAGCGGCACGATGCCGGCGGCCTACGCGCTGTTCAAGTTCCTGGCTACCTGGCTGACCACCTGGTCCGGCGTCCCGGCCGGCATCTTCGCGCCCTCGCTGGCGATCGGGGCCGCGCTCGGCAACGACATCGCGCTGCTGCTGTACCACGCCCAGGTGCCGGCGCTGATCGCGCTCGGCATGGTCGGCTTCCTGGCGGCCGCCACCCAGGCGCCGCTGACCGCCTTCATCATCGTGATGGAAATGGTCGACGGCCATGCGATGGTACTCAGCCTGATGGCGTGCGCATTGGTGTCGTTCGTGGTGGCGCGCGCGATCAGCCCGCCGCTTTATCCATGCCTGGCGCGGCTGCAGCTGGGGCGCATCAAGGCGGCGCCGGCCGCGGAAACCCGGCCGGCGGACCCGGTGTAAATATACGCATCCTTGCCGGCTGATCTTTGCTAGCATGGGACATGACCACCGAAAATGCGCGTCCTGGCCGCATGCGCCCGCGGCTGCCGTCGATGCTCGCCGTCCTCACGCTGCTGGCCGGACTGGGCATCACCGCGCTCATGTTCGCCAACACCCGCGCGGCCGACCAGGAACGTGCGCGCTCGATCTTCCTGCAGTATGCCCAGACCCGCGCGGCCGCCGTCGCGCGCAGTTTCGACGAAGCGCGCGAAGTGCTGCGCGCAACCAATGCGCTGTCCGCGTCGATGGGCGATATCAGTCGCGAGCAATTCCGCGCCTTCGTGCAGCCGCTGCTGGCCATCCATCCGTATATCCAGGCCGTGCTCTACGAGAGGATGGTCGATGCCGACGAGCGCGCGGCCTATGAAAGCGCTCGGGCACTGGCGCGGCCCGGATTCCGGATCACCGAGCGTAGCGATGGCCACCTGGTGCCGGCCGCGCAGCGGGAGCGCTACCTGGTGGTCGAATACGTCGAGCCGGTGGCCGGCAACGCCACCTTGCTCGGCTACGATGCGCTGTTCTACGGCGTCGAGAGCGCAGCCTTCCGGCATGCCGTAGACAGCGGCCGGGCAGCGTCGACCGTTTTGCTGCCGCTGGTCCAGCGCAAGGGCCGGCAGGGGATCGTGCTGGTGAAGCCGGTCTACCGCCCCGGCGCGGCGCTCGGCGACGGCGCGGCGCGGCGCATGGCGGCGGCAGGCAACACCGCGGTCGCGATCGACGTCGCCGACATGGTCGGCGCCAACCTGGCGATGGCCAACCTGCTTGGCCGCAGCGGGATAGCGATCGAGCTGTACGGCCCCGCCGACGGCACCCGGCGCCTGGCTTACCGGGACGACAACCTGGACCGCAGCGAGCAGCCGGCCTGGCATGCCTGGCTGGACGGCACCGTGTTCAGGACGGTGCGCCGTTTCGACGTCGCCGGCCAGCCGTGGGAATTGCGGATTGCCGGCCGTTCGATCGAAATGTCGAGCGGGACCGGCCCGCTGATGGTGCTGGTGCTGGGCGTGCTGGCCAGCCTGGCGGCGGCTGCCTACGTGCAGAGCCGGGTGCTGCGCACGCGCCGCATCGAAGACCTGATTGCGCGCCGCACCGCCGACCTGCGCGATGCCCTGGTCGACCTGCGCCTGTACCGGCGCGCCATCGACGCCAGTGCGAACGCCGTGATCCTGATCAGCGCGACGCGGCCGGGCTTCCCGATCGTGCACGTGAACCCGGCCTTCGAGCGCATGCGCGGCTATGCCGGCGCCGAAGTCGTCGGGCGCAGCCTGCTCGAACTGGGCGAGAAGGAGCCCGACCAGGCGGCGGTGGCCGAATTGCGCAGCGCGATGCGCGCGCGGCGCGAAGGCCACGCGTCGATGCGGCTGCGCTGCAAGGACGGACGCGCACTGTTTGCCGAAGTCTACATCGCGCCGGTCAACGACCGCGAAGGCCGCACCACCCATTATGTGATGACCCAGTACGACGTGACCACGGCCAAGCGCTACGAGGCCGAACTGGAGTCGCATGCGCGCTTCGACACGCTCACCGGCCTGGCCAACCGCTCGCTGCTGCACGACCGCATCGAGGGGGCGCTGAATTTCTCGGGCGGGCGGCCCTCGGTCTGGGTGGCCGCGCTCGATCTCGACCATTTCAAGTTCGTCAACGACAGCCTCGGACACCAGGCCGGCGACCGCCTGTTGAGGGCAGTCGCCGCACGCATCGCCGGCGCGGTCGAGCGCAGCGACACGGTGGCGCGCACCGGCGGCGACGAATTCGTGCTGGTGCTGCCCGGGCGCGCCGACGAGGGCGAAGCCGCCGACACCGTGCGCGCCGTGCTGGCCGCGCTGGCGCACCCATTGGCGCTCGACGGCCACGAGCTGGTACTGACCGGCAGCGCCGGCGTGGCCGGCTTTCCGCTCGACGGCAACGACGCCGCCACCTTGATCCAGCATGCGGAAGTCGCGATGTACCGCGCCAAGGAGACCGGGCGCAACACCGTCCAGTTCTACACCGCCAGCATGAATGCCAGAGCCCGCGACCGCCTGGCGCTCGAGATGGCGCTGCGCAGTGCGCTCAGCCAGAACGAATTCGAGCTGTATTACCAGCCGCAGGTGGACCTGCTCAGCGGTTCGGTGGTCGGGGTCGAGGCCCTGATCCGCTGGCGCCATCCGAGCATGGGCATGGTGCGTCCGGACCGCTTCATCAACCTGGCCGAGGAAACCGGCTTGATCGTCCCGATCGGGGCCTGGGTGCTGCGCACCGCCTGCCGCCAGCACAGCGACTGGCAGGACGCCGGCTACGGTCCGCTGCGGGTCGGGGTCAACCTGTCGGCGCGCCAGTTCGCCGACCCCGGACTGGTGCGCCAGATCGAGCGCGTGCTCGAGGAAACCGGCATGCCGCCATCCTCGCTCGAGATCGAGATCACCGAGAGCCTGGTGATGGAAGACGTCGAAGGCGCGATCCGCACCATGGGCGAGCTGAAACGGATGGGCGTCAAGCTGTCGATCGACGATTTCGGCACCGGCTATTCGAGCCTGTCCTACCTGCGCCGCTTCCCGGTCGACGTGCTCAAGATCGACCGCAGCTTCGTGCGCGACATCGCCTGCAGCGAAGACGATGCGGCGATGGTGTCGGCCATCATCGAACTGGCGCGCGGACTGCGCATGCGCACCATCGCCGAAGGGGTCGAGACCGAAGCCCAGCTCGATACCCTGAAGCGGCGCGGCTGCGACGAGGTGCAGGGGCACGTGTACGGCAAGGCCGAGCCCGGGCCGACCATGGAAGCGCTGCTGCGCAACGGGCGCCGCGTCGAGCCCCATCCGGCATCCGCCTGAGCGCCGTGCGTACTCTCGTGCAGCGTACATTTACACGCCGTCAGCTATACTTGCAGCTCTATTAATATGTAGCAGGCAGGCACCGAAGTGGATGACCATAACAACGGCAAGCAGTGGAATGGACGCGAACGCAGGCTGCTGGACCGCGCCGGCGCGCGGGCGCGGCAGGAGTACGCGCGGGCGCACGGGCTGCTGATGCAAAAGCCGCCGGTGCAGCGCTGGCTGTGGATCATCGGCGGCGCCTTCATCCTGCTGCTCATCCTGTTCGTCATCTATATCGCCATCCTGTTCCCGCTGACGCCGGGCATCGAGGACGTGAAGCAGGCGCGCATGGCGCGTCCGACCGTGGTCGTCTCGAGCGACGGCCGCACGCTGGCCAGCTTCGAGCAGGGGGTGCAGGACAGGGTGCCGCTGTCGCAGGTGTCGAAACACGTGGTGACGGCGCTGATCGCGACCGAGGACCACCGCTTCTACGAACACCACGGCATCGACTTTACCCGTACCGCCGGCGCCTTCGTCGCCACCGTCAAGGGCGATGCCCAGGGCGGCTCGACCATCACCCAGCAGCTGGCGCGCAACATGTTCCGCGACGAGATCGGCCGTGCGCGCAACATCAACCGCAAGCTGAAGGAACTGATCACCGCCTTCAAGATCGAGAACACCTACAGCAAGACCGAGATCCTCGAGGCCTACCTGAACACGGTGCCCTTCCTGTACAACACCTACGGCATCGAGGCGGCGGCGCGCACTTATTTCAACAAGCCGGCGCTGCAGCTGAACGAGACCGAGGCCGCGACCCTGGTCGGCATGCTGAAGGGCACCGCCTACTACAACCCGGTGACCAATCCGGAACGTTCTCTCGCGCGCCGCAACGTGGTGCTGGCACAGATGCTCAAGGCCGGCGCCTTCGACGAGAACCGCTACAAGCAGCTGTCGCGCCGGCGTTTGGGCCTGCATTTCACGCGCCAGCCCGAGCGCACCGGCAAGGACGACCACTTTACCGCCTACGTGCGGCGCTGGCTGGTCGAATGGGCCGACAAGAACGACGCCGACCTGCAGCAGGACGGCCTGGTGGTGCAGACCACGCTCGACTACGATCTGCAGCA
>JAKOOD010000228.1 GCA_022701635.1 Burkholderiaceae bacterium
TCCTCCGCCGTCGTCACGCCCTCGGCCACCTTGAACGCCCCGGCAATGCGCAGCGGCTTCATGCCGTCCGCCACACTCTGCTGGCGCAGCGCAGCCAGGTCGGTTTCTTCCTGGATGCGCCGGGCAAACGCTTCGGTCACGCTCAGCAGTTCGTACAGGCCGGTGCGGCCGCGGTAGCCGGTCTGACGGCATTCCGGACAGCCGATCGGGCGGTACACCGTCGCCGGCTTCGGGATGTTCCAGGCGCCGCCGATGCTGTGCCACACGTCGTCGTTGAGCTCGCCGTCCGGGGACTTGCAGTGCGCGCACAGCGTACGCACCAGGCGTTGCGCCATGATGCCGATCAGGGTCGCTTCGAGCAGGTAATAGGGCACGCCCAGTTCCAGCAGGCGCATCACGGCCGACGGCGCGTCGTTGGTGTGCAGGGTCGACAGCACCAGGTGGCCGGTCAGCGCGGCCTGGATCGCCATCTCGGCCGTTTCCAGGTCGCGGATCTCGCCGACCATGATGATGTCCGGGTCCTGGCGCATCAGCGCGCGCACGCCATCCGCAAACGACAAATCGATGCCGGGCTGCACCTGCATCTGGTTGAACGCCGCTTCCACCATCTCGATCGGGTCTTCCACGGTGCAGACGTTGACTTCGCTGGTGGCGAGCGCCTTTAGAGTGGTGTAGAGCGTCGTGGTCTTGCCAGAGCCGGTCGGTCCCGTCACCAGGATGATGCCGTGTGGACGTTTAGTGAGAGCATCCCAGCGTGCGGCGTCGTCGGGCGGGAAGCCGAGTTCTGGCAAGGTTTTGACGACCACTTCCGGATCGAAGATACGCATCACCAGCTTTTCGCCGAAGGCGGTCGGCAGCGTCGACAGGCGCAGTTCGACTTCCTGCCCGGTATGGGTCCGGGTCTTGATGCGGCCATCCTGCGGCCGGCGCTTTTCGATCACGTCCATGCGCCCGAGCAGCTTGATGCGCGCCGTCATCGCGATCATCACCACGGCCGGCACCTGGTAAACCTGGTGCAGCACGCCGTCGATGCGGAAGCGGATGACACCGGATTCACGCTTTGGTTCCAGGTGGATATCCGAGGCGCGCTGCTCGAAGGCGTAGCCCCACAGCCAGTCGACGATGTTGACGATGTGCTGGTCGTTGGCGTCGACCTGCTTGTTCAGCTTGCCCAACTCGACCAGTTGCTCGAAGTTGTTGCGCAGGGCCAGGTCCTGGCCGCTCGATTTGTTGGCGTCGCGGATCGACTTCGCCAGGCTGAAGAATTGCGAAATGTATTGCGCGATGTCGAGCGGATTCGCGATCACCAGCTCGATGCGGCGCCGCGAGATGCGCGCGATCTCGTCCTGCCACTCGGTATGGAAGGGATCGGCGCTGGCCACGACCAGCGTGTCGCCCTTGAGTTCGACCGGCAAAATGTTGAAGCGCGCTGCATAGCTGGCCGACATCACGTCGGCCACCTTGGTGAAATCGATTTTCAGGGGATCGATGCGCAGGAAGGGCAGGCCGACCTTGCCGGCGCACCATTCGCTGAGCAGGTCCAGGGTCAGGAGTTTATGCGGTGCCTTTGCCGAGACAATTTTGCATTGCGCGATGGCGGTGAGCGGGTGCATCGAGTCCGCCGCACTCTTCAGGATGCCCTGCGCCTGCGCGTAATGCGGCTTGACCGTCGATTTCTCGACGATGCCGTCGGCCAGCAGCCACGAAAACAGGGTTTGCAGGTCGAGTGCCTTCGGCATCGGTTTGGTTCGGGCTGGGGCGGCAGTGCTCATGGACGCTCGCGGTGGAATGAAGGTCAGGCGGCCAGGATGCCCTTGACCCAGGATTTGGCCGGCAGCTTGGTGGCGGCCACGATCTGCGTCGCACGCGCCGCCAGGCGGGCTGGATCGAGGTCCGGCTTGGTACGGAAGCACAGCGCGACCACGTTGCCCTCGTGGACTTCCGGCAGGCAAATCACGTGGTCGAAGGCGAAGCGCATGGCCTTGATGTTCTTGTTGAAGCTCGGATGGTCGCCGAACAGGTTGACGGTCATGACGCCGTGCTCGCGCAGGCAGGCGTTGCAGGCTTGATAAAACTCGGGGGTGTCGAGCACGGGGCCGCGCGCGGTGGCGTCGTAGAGGTCGCATTGCAGCACGTCGAAGGCGCCGTGATTGGCTTCATCGAGCACGAAATCCATGGCGTCCATTTCCAGCACCTGCAGGCGCTCGTCTTCCGGCGGCAGCTTGAACATCGTGTTGCAGATGGCGATCACGGCCGGATTCAGTTCGACCGCGGTGACGCTCGCTTCCGGAAACTGGCGGTAGCAGGCCTTGGTGAGGGCGGCGGCGCCGAGGCCGAGCTGGGCGATCGTCTGCGGCTGCTCGATGAATAGCATCCAGGCCATCATCTGCTGCGCGTATTCGAGTTCCGGCCAGTCGGGCTTGCGGATGCGCATGGCGCCTTGCACCCACTCGGTACCGAAATGGAGATAGCGCACACCGTCCTGTTCGGACAGGGTGACGGGAGCGAACTTGGGCTTGCGCGAGGGACGGCGCGAGGATTCGGCCTGTTCGATGGATTTGCGTTTGATGAGCATAGGATGACCTGAAGGGAACATCCTATTATCAAGTCACGGCCTTCCCGATTGCAAGGGCAGGCGGAAGGGCCATGCTTTCCGTGATCCGACGGAAGTCTAGTTCTGATAACGGTCCGGCTCGACCGAGACGCGCAGGCGGATGCGGTTGCCCGGATCGCGCGGCATCACGGTGGTGTAGCTGTGGCCGCGGTAGTCGTAAGTCACTTCGTAGCCGTTGGTGCGCTGCTCGATGGCGTCGACGGTACGGCACTGGCGCACGGCTTGTTCCTGGGTTTGCGGCGCGTAGTTGCGGCCGTCGTTGTCGACGCGGTCGCCGACCATGGCGCCGGCGATCGCACCGGCGGCTGCCGCGGCGACTTTACCATTGCCGCTGCCGACCTGGCTGCCCAACAGGGCGCCGGCGATACCACCCACCACCGAGCCGCCCTGGCTGCGCTGCGGCTGCACCTGGCTCTGCACGTAGTCGGTGCGGCATTCCTGGCGCGGGGTACGGACTTGCTCGACACGCGGCTGCACGCGCGTGACGCGGCCGAAATCTTCGAAATCGCCGGACTGGGCCTGGGCCAGCGGCAGGGCGCACACGCCCAGGGCAGAGAGAATCAGTTTGACTTTGAAGTTCATTATTTACCTCGTCTAATGACGCTTGGGTACTGCGCTTGGAATTCAATTATCTGTAAAAGGGGACTGCCCACAACTGAATGGTAGCGCCACTGCGGCCCTGTAGTTGATCCGCGTGGCAACAAAATGTAACAGCAGGTATGCACTTGCACGTAAGCGCTGCATGCTGAAAATATGTGTAAATGGACCATCAATCGGTGTAAAAACCGCCCTTTTTTCACAAATCCGGGCATGCTCGGCCATATTCGGGTTGATTCAGTTAATACAAAACGTTACCCTTACGTGACTTAGGGTTTTATTGGCGCGTGGAAAC
>JAKOOD010000236.1 GCA_022701635.1 Burkholderiaceae bacterium
CTGATGCTGCTGTCCTACCTGCTCGGCACCTTCGAGACCTGGTATGCGCTGGCCCTGCTCGGCCACCCGGTCAGCGTGCCGGCGGCGCTGGCGATCGAAGCGCTGACCCAGTCGACGCGCCACGCCAGCTTCCTGGTGCCGGCCGGCCTCGGCTTGCAGGAAGCCGCGGTACTGCTGTTCGGCCGCCTGGCCGGGGTCGGCGGCGAGGTCGCGCTGTCGCTGGCGCTGGTCAAGCGCATGCGCGAGCTGGCACTGGGCTTGCCGGCGCTGCTGTCGTGGCAGTGGGTCGAGGCGCGCCGCCATCGTACCTAGCGGTTTGAAGTGCCCAAAAACCTGGTTTGGCTGCCAGGACAACGAGGGCATACACTGAGCCGTTCCGAACGTCTGCAATCGGCCAGGAGTGATCAAAGCTGATACCTCATAAAGGATCGCGGTACGAAGCATCACTCTTACAACGAGAATGAGTGTATGAACATTAGACAAACAACCCAGGAAATTGTCGGGGGGCCGTACCGATATGCCTTGTTTTACAACTTCCCTGGCGGCCTCCGCTTTGCGTTGTCGGCCGGTGGCAGTCCGCTTGACCAGGCGCTAACGGCGCTGCGTAAGGCAACTGTCATTTGCGATGACGTTTTTGACGGAGAACAAGAAATACTCGTCCACCTGGAAGCGTGCGCTCCCGCGTCCCGCTTCGGGTTGCGAAAGATGCTTCGTGAGCTTTGTATAGCTGGGCTCGTCATCCCGAAGAACAGAGACTTTTGGCTGGAGGCAGAAGATCAAGCAGATGATGGGAACGAAGACGTTTATTGGGTAGGCTGTGCTTTCGAAGTTCCGACGGCCAAGCTGCAAAATCTGCTTTGGTCCGCAGTGACCGCCGACTTCGGGTCATCGCTACGTCCAAACCCGCGCTGCCGGGTCTATCTGTTCAATCGGAACAAGGGAGTTGTCGTTCATCCATACGACGACCGTGGTATGGACGTCATTAGTCGACGTAAGTCGGTATTAAAAGGACTGTACGAGCGCCACCACGATCTACTGCTTGATTACGACATCGAAGCCATGCGCCGGACTTTTGCTCAGTCTTAGCGCTGAGACGCCGCAACGTCGGCTTTGGGTCTGGAGCTGACCGTGGTGACAGTCTGATAGTTTGTCGGCTCGACAACCTGCTATGCTGGCTCGACCGTCGATTTTCGGCTGACTGTAAGAAGCGGCCAGTCTTGCCCTGAAAAATGTGGAAGTACTTGTGAAGACAGTTCGAACTCCGTCGTTCTTGATACGCGTTATCTATGGGATTTGTCTTGCTGGCGCGTCGTTTAATCACGCGAGGATCATTGCCGCACACGGTTTGAATTGGAATTACGGCGGGCTACCTGCGTTCATATGCGTATTCTGGACTGCGCTGACTTTTGTTGACGCACTGGCTGTCGTCTTATTGATGACCATTCCCATGCTTGGACTGGCCTTGACGACCGCGATCATCGTGTGCGATGTCCTGATCAATGCTTGGGTTGGCGTGACATACGGTTTCGACCTTGCTTCATTTGTTGCGCAAGCCCTGTTTCTGGTATTCGTGATGTCGACGGTTGGGATTGCTTGGCGTTTCGAGTCAGCACGGTCTCTTCGTCGGCATGGCAGAGCATAATCCTCTGAGCTGGAATAGCATCTTCAGCTCGGTTACGGTCGTTTAGTAGAGACTGCAATCGACCAGAAGCGGCCCTTGAGCCTTACGCAACAAAGTGATTTGATCGATGAAGAACAGCACAACCACGACCACAGTCGGCATTGGAATGATTTGTGGCAGCATTCCATGCACACTCGCTGGCGTGATGATCATCTACCTAATGGGGTCACTTGAAGAAGGCAGGGCTGCCGGTCGGGATGTTGGATTTGACGTCATCGGCGTCGTGGTGATGACGTTCCTAACCTATTTGATTGCACTAGGAAGTTGTCTTGCAGGGCTTCTCTACTTTGTTCTGGGAGTACGAAGCGGCAGCGTGGCTCTGAAGGCCTGGCACTGGTTTTGCCTCGTGTATCCTTTGGGTCAAATTACGCCTGCGACAATTTACCTAGCGGCATAGTAGCTAGCTGCCTAGCCGTCCACTTCGGGTCGGACGCGGCCTTGCGAGACGATCGGCGATTTCGGCGGTTCGACAACCTGCAAAGCTGGACAGACGGCAGAGATCAGCCAGAAGCGGACCTTACATAACCTACAGCAGGACATTGATGGGAATTGTTTTACTGCCTTTGCTTTTAATAATGCTCTTGGGATTTTTTTATGTAGGCGCGCGATCAGGTGTGCATGTAGTTTTAAAATCACAACGCCGGCTGACAGCCATCTCTGTCCTTACGGCGATGAGTGTTGCTCTAGCTACGGCTGATATAACTCTACCATTCGCTATCGTCGCATCTGACTCCGTCTCAGCAGGCGGTTTCGCCATCGTTGTCACACTTAGCGTTGCAGTGACTGCAGGCTTTGCCGGAACTTTTTTTCGTGAGCGATACCGCAGCATGGCTCGACCTATATACGGCCTGTGCAGTGCTGCATTTTTTCTTTCTGGCAGTGTGTTTCCGATTATGTGGTTTTCATTGGCGGAACGAATGAGCATATTGTTCAAGGTGAATTGGATCTACTGATCACGTCAATGTCCGATTCAGGACGAAAGCGGGGCTAGCCCAAGGTCTGCCACCGGCCAGAAGCGGTCATCAACCATTTCAGCTTAAGGATGTCTATATCGGAAAGTATTGAAGAGATCCGTGCAGTCTTCGAGCGACTGGAACGTCATATGTTCGACGTTGTACACGGCGTCCAGGATGGTAAGGAAATCAGAAGATCCGCTTTCGAACGGACCGAGCAACTAAACAAGCAAGCAACTACGCTCCTCGAAGGCCAGGAGTTGCTACCTCGATACATCTTGCCGCAGCTGAGTCAAGCCGCGAGCATTCTTCAGAATGCGGCATCGTACATGCCAACCACTGCGGACAAAAATGAGACGCTTCGGATTGCAAACGCGATAAAGCTCACCTTGGACTTCATCCTGAGAGGCGAGTGTCACGATGATCACCGCCCCGGAATTCCTCGGATTATCCAAGGCATAACGCCGCGTTGCATACGTCCGCTTAGGGTCGGCTCCTGGAGGTCGTCATCATCTGTCGATATTGCAACTTTGGAACGTGCTATGCTTCCCCACTTCCGATTTCGCTCCGAAGCGAGGTGAAATCCATACGCGGTCGTTCGATATATAGCCAAAGCGCTCGCTCAATCGGCTGATCGCGCTGCAAATTTTCGGAGTATTGCAACATGAACGAAGTGGCCTGCGGGAAAGTTTTGAAGGCTTATGTGGAGATTGACCCATCCAGCCAGAACTGCAGCCTCGTCTGCCTGTTTTTGAAGGATGTTGGCTGGATCGAACTTACCGAAGTAACGTTGAAGGACGGATTCTATTTACCCTCGCCACTCGGCTGCAATTGCACTGTCACCGACGTCTCGGACCGTCACTGGGAATTTGCGGATTACGAAATCACCTTCGCCTCGTCCTATACGGGTGATGGTAGTTTTTACGCGAAATTCGTCAACCGGATCCAAGCCATCAATTTGTAGGTAGCTTGCGCATCGTGCGGCACGCTATGTCCACGAGGCGGTGCCAGGGTGCCACTCACGGCTGCGCGTTATGCGCCGCCAGGTACTTGATCAGGCCATCCACTCCACCCTTGGCCAGCTGCGCCGCAAACTGCTGGCGGTACACCTGGATCATCCAGGCCCCCATCATGTTGATGTCGTAGATCTTCCAGCCGGCGCCGGTGCGGCGCATCCGGTAGTCGATCGCCATCGTGTCGCCGCCGGTGCGCACCGTGGTCTTGACCACGGCGTCGCTGGCGCCGGCGGCCAGGCGCGGCGGTGGTCCGTAGGCAAAGTGCGTGTCCTGGCTCTGGATCTGGGTCAACTGCAGCGCATAGGTGCGTGCCAGCAGGGTCTGGAATTGCTGGAACAGGGTCTCGCGCTGGGTCGGCGTGGTCTGGTTCCACGCCGGGCCGACCGCGTACTGTGTGGTCAGCATGAAGTCGGTCGCTGGCAGGAAACGCTGGCGGACGATTTCGTAGGTGCGGTCGGGATCGCCGGCAGCGGCGCCCGGCTCGGCATGGACGGCATCCATTACGCCGTCGATGGTTGTCTTGATTACCTGGGCAGGCGCGGCCGCCTGCTCCGCGTGAATACCGGGCACGGCCAGCAGCGTCAGGGTCAGGGGCAGCAGAATCGCCGACTTCATGCAAGTTCTCCGATATGCATCATGAGACCGCGTGCAGTCGCAGGCGTTCCGCGCCTGTCTAACATTGCATGCTGACTGCCCTGATCGCCAGGATCATCCATGCCTCCTCCCGCCACGCCTGGGCGGTGCTCGGCGTATTCGCGCTGCTGGTCGTGCTGTCTGTTTATTATGTGGTGCGCCATTTCGCCATCACCACCGATGTGACGCAGTTGATGGATGCGAATGCCGCCTGGGCGCGGCGCGACGCCGCCGTCACCGCCGCCTTCCCGAACCGCAGCGACACCACGCTGGCCGTGGTGAGCGCGGCGGCGCCGGAACTGGCCGCCGAAGCGGCGCGCGTGCTGGCAGCGCGGCTGCGGCAGCAGCCACGCCTGTTCCGCGCGGTCAGCCTCGGCACCGGCGACGAGTTCTTTCGCCGCCAGGGCTTGCTCTACCTGCCCACCGCCGACGTGCAGGACCTGGCCACACGCCTGCAGGACGCGCGCCCGCTGCTGCATGCCCTCGCGCGCGACCCTTCGCTGCGCGGCCTGGCCAACCTGCTGTCGGTGACCCTGCTGACGCCGCTGCAGACCGGACAAATTACGCTGGCCGGCATGGCGCCGCTGCTGAATAAAAGCGCCGACACCGTCGAAGCCGTGCTGGCCGGGCGCCCGGCCGCGCTGTCCTGGCAGGCCGTGGCCGACCCGGACCTGAAGCCGGCGCCGGCGCTGGTGGAAGTGCGTCCGGTGCTCGACTTCAGCGAATTGCTCCCGGGCGCGCCGTCGAGCGAGGCGATCCGCGCTGCCGCCGCCGACCTGCGGCTGCGCGAGCGCTACGGCGCGACCGTCGCGCTGACCGGCCCAGTTCCGCTGTCGGACGACGAATTCGCCTCGCTGCAGGAAGGTTCGCCGCTGACCGGCGCGCTGCCGGTGGCCGTGGTGCTGGTGCTGCTGTGGCGCGCGCTGCGTTCCGGCGCGCTCGTGCTGGCAGTGTGCATCACCATGCTCGGCGGGCTGGCGCTGACGGCCGCGCTGGGGCTGATGATGGTCGGGGCGTTCAACCTGATCTCGGTGGCGTTCGCGATCCTGTTCGTCGGCCTCGGCGTCGACTTCGGCATCCAGTTCGGCATGCGCTTCCGCGAATACCGGCGCCACCGCGCCAGCGGGCGCCAGGCGCTGCTGGCGGCCGGCCGTTCGATCGCACTGCCCTTGGGCCTGGCCGCCACCGCTACCGCCTTCGGGTTCCTCGCCTTTCTGCCGACCGCCTACCGCGGCGTGGCCGAACTGGGACAGATTGCCGGCGTCGGCATCCTGTTCGTGGCGCTGCCGGCCTGCCTGACCGTACTGCCGGCACTCATCCGCGTGCTGGACCCGGCGCGCAGCCGCGGTGCGCCCGGCTACCCGCGCCTGGCGCCGCTCGACCGCACACTGCAGGCGCATCGCACGCCGGTGCTGGTGGTCACACTGGGCATCGTGGCGGCCGGCCTGCCGCTGCTGTGGCAGCTCGAGTTCGACTTCGATCCGCTGCACCTGAAGAATCCGCAAAGCGAATCGATGGCGACGCTGGCCGCACTGTCGCGCAGCACCGACATCGGCCTGGACAACGTGCAGGTGCTGACCGCGTCGCTGGCGCAGGCGCAGGCGGTGGCGGCGCGCCTGGAGCGCTTGCCCGCGGTGGCGCACGCGCTCACCGTGGCCAGCCTGGTGCCCGACGATCAATCGGCCAAGCTGGCGGCGATCGGCGCGGCGGCGCACAGCCTGCTGCCGGTGCTGGCGCAGTCGCCGCTGGCGCCGGCGACCGACCTGCAGCGCGTGGCGGCGCTGCGGGCGGCGGCGCAGGCGCTGCGCAATGCGGCGCTCGATCATTCTGGGCCCGGGGCGGAACCGGCCCGGCGCCTGGGCCAGGACCTGTCCGCGCTGGCACGTGCGGATGCCGCCACCCGCACGCGCGCCGAGGGGGCGCTTGCGGCGCCGCTGCGGCTGGCGCTGGCGGCGCTGATACTGGCGCTGCAGGCGCAGCCGGTGACGGTCGAGACCCTGCCGGCGGATCTGCGCCGCAACTGGATCGCGCCCGACGGCCGCGCCCTGGTCGACGTCAGCCCCGGACGCGTGCCCGGCCGCGAGACGCCGCTGGGTGGCTTTGCGCGCGCGGTGCAGGCGGCCGCGCCCGACGCCACCGGCGGCCCGATCTCGGTACGCCATGCCGCCGACCTGGTCATCGATGCCTTCGTGAAGGCGGCGCTGCTGGCGGTGGCGACGATCGCGCTGCTGCTATGGATCGCTTTCCGCCGCGTCGGCGACGTGCTGCTGACGATGGTGCCGCTGCTGGTGTCCAGCCTAGCGACGCTGGAAGCCTGCGTGCTGCTCGGCATCCGGCTCAACTTCGCCAACATCATCGCGCTGCCGCTGCTGCTCGGGGTCGGCGTCGCCTTCAAGATCTACTACATCATGGCCTGGCGCAGCGGCCGCCAGGCACAGCTGGCGCATCCGCTGACCCAGGCGATCGTCCTCAGCGCGGCCACCACCGGGACCGCCTTCGGCAGCCTGTGGCTATCCAACCACCCGGGTACCGCCAGCATGGGCAAGCTGCTGGTGCTGTCGCTGGTCTGCACGCTGATCGGCGCCGTGTTCTTCCAGCCGGTCCTGCTGGGCCGGCCGCGCCCGCCCCCTTCCTCTTCCTGAATCGGGAACCGCCATGCGAATGCTACCAAGAAGCACCGTGCGAACCACCGTATCCGCCATCCTGCTTGCGCAGCTGTGCGGCTGCGCGGGCGGACCGCAGCGCAATCCGGCCGATCCGCTCGAGCCGCTCAACCGCGCCACCTTCCGCTTCAACGATGTCCTCGACCGCAATATCGCGCAGCCGGTCGCACGCGGCTACATCCGCGTGGTGCCGCGGCCATTGCGCATCGGCGTCGAGAACGTCTTTTCGAACCTGGGCGACGTGGTCGTGATGGCCAACGACTTCCTGCAGCTGCGCTTCCGGGACGGCATGAACGACATGATGCGCATCGCCGTCAACACCAGCTTCGGCCTGCTCGGGGTGCTGGACGTCGCCACCCCGGCCGGCCTGGTCAAGCGCGACCAGGACTTCGGGCTGACGCTCGGCCACTACGGCGTGCCCAGCGGCCCCTACCTGGTGCTGCCGCTATTTGGACCGAGCAGCTTCCGCGACGGCGTCGGCTTCGGCGTCGACCAGTACGCCGCCCCGGTCACCTACATGGACCCGGCCTGGCGCAATGCGATGTGGGGCGCCGACTTCGTCAGTACCCGGGCGCGCTACCTGAACACCACCAGCCTGCTGGAACAGGCAGCGCTGGACCGCTACCTGTTCGTGCGTGACGGCTACCTGGGCCGGCGCCGGTCGCAGGTCGACGAGGGCAAGGAGCAAGCGCTGCCGGATTACGAGGGCGAGAGCAAAGGAGGTACGGCGCCGCCCTCTGAGCCAGCGCCACCGCCGCTGCAGACAAGGTAGGTTGGCCGTAAGACCGTCACCCCGGCGAAGGCCCGGGTCCAAGTTGCACGGGCCAGCTGCGCGACGAACTTGGGCCCCGGCCTTCGCCGGGGCGACGTGCTGGCGCTGCAGGTCGGAACAGCCAGGATGATAGCGCCTGGTGACTGCATCTTCCAGCCGAACCCGCTGTGTTCCATCAGGGCGCCGCCAATCGTGCCCCAAGCCGCGCGCGCACCTGGCCCAGCGCGCGCCGCGCACGCAAGGCGTCCCAGGCAAGCACGCACAGCGGCCCCAGCTCGCCCGGCGCCGCGGCCAGCGCGCGCAGCAGCGGCCCCGGCCTGGTGCCGCCATCCGCCGCCATCCCGGCCAGCGCACTTCGCGGCACACTGCGCCAGGCCGGGTCGAGCACCACCCGGCAGGCGGCAAACGGCAAGCCGTGGCGCCGCGCGATGCGGGCAGCGGCGTGCGACTCCATGTCGACCGCGCAGGCGCCGCTGGCGCGCCACAGGACGGCCTTGTCGCGCGCGCTCAACAAAGGGGCGTCGAGCCCGATTAGTTCGCCGTGGACGGCTTGCGGCAGGCGCCGTGCCAGGCTGCTCAGCCAGGCGGCGTCGGCGCACAGGAAGCCGTCTGCCGTCTGTATGCCGGTGGCGAGTATGCAGGTACCAGGTGCCAGCCCGGGATCGAGCGCGCCGGCGCAGCCGAAGCTGAGGATGCCGGCCCAGGCGGGTTCGGCGCGCGCCGGCCGGTCTTCGGTCTCACCCGCTGCTTGCGCGGCCAACTGGGCCGCCATCTGAACAGCCGCACGTGCGAGCAAGTCTTCGTTCAGCCGCTCGGCATGCCGTTGAGCGGGCCGCGTGTCGCCCCGCCCGTCGAGCAGCGCATCGAGCCGCGCCGCCAGCCGTCCCGGTCCCGGCCCGCACACGGCCACCACGCCGGGACCCTCCGCCAGCGCCGTCTCGAAGGCCAGTCCACAGGCCGCCAGCACCGGCAAGGGTTGGCGCGCAGCCATCGTCACATCCCGACGCCCGCGCCCGGCCGGGCACTGCCGCCACGGCCGCGCAGCTTGCGGTAGCGTGCCAGCGCCCACAGCGGAAAATAGCGCGCGTAGCCGTGGTAGCGCAGGTAGAACACGCGCTCGAAGCCAGTCGCCGTATGGTGATGTTCGCGCCACAGGCCGTCGCGCCCCTGCTGCGCCAGTAGCCAGCCGATGCCGCGCCGGGCTGCCGGGGTGTCGGCGGCGCCGGCCGCCATCAGGCCGAGCAGCGCCCAGGCGGTCTGCGACGGCGTCGACGGCGCCGGTTCGTAGCCGCGGTAATCGAGCTTGTAGCTGCTGCCGTCCTCGCCCCAGCCGCCGTCCGTGTTCTGGATCGCGCCAAGCCAGCCTGCGGCGCGCGTCATCGGGGCGGCATCCATGCCCAGCCCGGCGGCACCGAGCGCGCACAGGGCGCTCCAGGTGCCGTAGATATAGTTGACGCCCCAGCGTCCGTACCAGCTGCCGTCCTTTTCCTGCTGGCGCAGCAGCCAGGCCAGCGCACGCGCCGCCGGCGTGCGCGGCCGGGTGCAAGCGCCGGGCTGCAGCTGGGCCAGCATCGACAGGCAGCGCGCCGAGACGTCGGCCGTCGGCGGGTCGAGCAGCGCGCCGTGATCGGCGAACGGGATGTTGTTCAGGTAGCGCTGGGTGTTGTCGGCCTCGAAGGCGCCCCAGCCGCCGCCCTGGCACTGCATCCCGAGCACCCATTCGCCGGCACGCTCGACCAGCGCGCGGTAGCGCTGCTCGCCGCGCAGGCGGTCGGCGCGGTGCATCGCCATCGCCACCACGGCGGTGTCGTCGACGTCGGGGTAATGCGCGTTCTCGTACTGGAAGGCCCAGCCGCCGGGACGCAGGCCGGGCCGGCGCAGGCTCCAGTCGCCGCGCGTGTCGAGGATCTGCAGCGGGCGCAGCCAGTCGAGGGCGCGGCCGGCGGCGTCGATGGCGGCCGGGGTGCCCGCCTCCAGCAGCGCATGGCTCATCAGCGCGGTGTCCCAGACCGGCGACAGGCAGGGCTGGCAATAGGCTTCGTCGCCGCGGTCGACCAGCAGCCGATCGATGGCGCGACGGGCGGCGGCGCTTTCCGGCTGGTCAGGCGTCACGCCGAGCGCGTCCAGCATCTGCACCGCGTTGACCATCGCCGGGAAGATCGCGCCGAGACCGTGTTCGCCGTTCAGGCGCGCGCGCACGAAGGCGGCGGCCCGTTCGATCGCGCGGCGCCGCAGGCGCGCCGGGACGCGCGTTTCCAACGTTCGGACCTGGGCCTCGACCGCGCGGAAGAAGGCGAACCACAGGCGCGACTGGTGCGGCGCGCGCGGCGCCTGGCCGAGCGCGGCCGGGTCGGCGGCGAACAGCTCGGCGATGCGCACCGTGCGCGGGTTGCGCGCCTGCGGCTTGAGTGCGCCCAGCACCAGCAGCGGCGCCACCACGGTGCGGGTCCAGTACGACACCTTCGACAGGTGAAACGGAAACCAGCCCGGCAGCAGCGCGATCTCGACCGGCATTGCCGGCACCGCGTCCCAGCCGATCTCGCCGTACAGCGCCAGCAGCAGGCGGGTAAACACGTTGCTGCGTTCGGCGCCGCCATGGGCCAGGATCGCGGCGCGTGCCCGCGCCATGTGTGGTGCGTCGGGCGCGTCGCCGATCATCTTCAGCGCAAAATAGGCCTTGACGCTGGCGCTGGGGTCGTAGGCGCCGCCATGGAACAGCGGCCAGCCGCCGTGGCTGCCCTGCAGGCGGCGCAGGTAGCGCCCGATCTTGGCTTCGAGTCGGGCGTCGGCAATCTCCCCGAGGTAGTGCACCAGCAGCACGTACTCGGCCGGGATGGTGGCATCGGCCTCGAGTTCGTACACCCAGTGGCCGTCCGGACGCTGCTCGGACAGCACCGCGTCCAGGGCACGGGCAAGTGCGGCGTCGAGTGAGGTGTCGAGTGCGGCGCCGTGGGCGCGCGCCAGCGCATGGGCAAGCCCGCTGGTCCGTCTGGCGGCGTGGGGGGTATCGCGCATGGCCGTTACCCCATCCCATGGCGCAGCAGGATGCCGATGCGTTCCGGTGTCCCGCGCCGCACCGCCGTGCGCGGTCTGTGCCAGCCGCGCCGTTGGCGCGCCGGCAGCGCCAGTCGTGCGCGCGGCAGGCGCCGCAGGTCGGCCGGTGAATCGAGTGTCTCGAGCAGGTTCATGCGCCGTCTCCATGACGATGGCACTGGCTGCGAATCATTCTAGAACATCCGGATCATCCGGGCAGATTCGCGGCGCAAGCGTGCGCCATACCTTCTTGAGCAAGGGCGCTAGCTACATGGCGCATGTAAAAAGGTCCACGAAAAATGTCAGATGCAAAGGGCGCATTGTAAAATCCGCGCTTTGCCCCTCTGCCCGCCATGACCACACTCGTCCCGCCGCCCGCCACCGCCAGTCCGGTCCCGGAACTCGTCCTCGGCCTCGAAGACCGCCCGCGCGCGCTGGTCGCCATGTTCGCCGCCCTGCAGCACCTGCTGGCGATCATCGTCCCGATCGTCACGCCCGGCCTGCTGATCTGCCAGGCGCTCGGCGTGCCGGCGCGCGACACCAACCTGGTGGTCTCGATGTCGCTGGTGATCTCCGGGATCGCCACCTTCGTCCAGTGCCGCCGCGTCGGTCCCTTCGGCGCCGGCCTGCTGATCGTGCAGGGCACCAGCTTCAACTTCGTCGGCCCGCTGATCGCCGGCGGCACCCTGATGATCAAGGAAGGCACGCCGGTCGCGGGCGTGATGGCGGCCATCTTCGGCGTGGTGGTCGCAGGTTCCTTCATCGAGATGGGGGTATCGCGCATCCTGCCTTTCGTCAAGCGCATGATCACGCCGCTGGTCACCGGCATCGTGGTGCTGATGATCGGCCTCACCCTGATCAAGGTGGGTCTGATCAGCATGGGCGGCGGCTACGCGGCCATGGCCAACGGCAGCTTCGCCAACGGGCAGAACCTGATGTTGTCCGGCGTGGTGCTGGCGATCATCGTGGTGCTGAATCGCGTGCGCCTGGTGTGGCTGCGCAGTGCCGCCATCGTCATCGCGCTGGCGGTCGGCTACGCGCTGGCCGGGTCGATGGGGCGCCTGGATTTCACCGGCATGCACGCGGCGGCCTGGTTCCAGGTGCCGGTGCCGCTGCACTTCGGCCTCGGCTTCTCGTGGTCGCTGTTCATCCCGATGATCGTGATCTACCTGGTGACCTCGCTCGAAGCGATCGGCGACGTGACCGCCACCAGCAAGGTCTCGCGCGAGCCGGTCGAAGGTCCGGTGTGGATGCGCCGCATCAAGGGCGGCGTGCTGGTGAACGGGGCCAACTCGCTGCTGGCCGGCCTGTTCAACACCTTTCCCAGCTCGATCTTCGCCCAGAACAACGGCGTGATCCAGCTGACCGGCATCGCCAGCCGTCACGTCGGTATGTGGATCGCGCTGTTCCTGGTGCTGCTCGGCCTGTTCCCGAGCGTGGCCGGGGCGATCCAGGCGGTGCCGGAACCGGTGCTGGGCGGCGCCGCGATGGTGATGTTCGGCGCCGTGGCCGCGGCCGGCATCAACATCCTGGCGAGCGTGACGCTGGACCGGCGCGCGCTCCTGATCATCGCGGTGTCGCTGGCACTGGGACTGGGGATATCGCAGGTGCCGGAATTCCTGGCGCAC
>JAKOOD010000260.1 GCA_022701635.1 Burkholderiaceae bacterium
GCGGTGCGCGACGTCCCGGCCGGCAACTGGGCGGTGCTGGCCTTCCAGGACGTCAACGGCAACGGCGAACTGGACCGCAACTTCATTGGCATCCCGAGCGAGAACTACGGTTTCAGCCGCGACGCGCGCGGCAAGTTCGGGCCGCCGTCGTTCGAGGATGCCGTGATCACGGTGCGCGAGGATGGCCCCAACGTCGCCAACGTCAGGCTGCACTAAGCGCGCCGCGCTAAGCCGGCGCCTTCTGGAAGCGCCATACGGCCAGCGCCATGAACAGCGCGGCAAAGCCGAGCAGCGCCGCCATCGCCGGCATCGCCTCCGGCAAGCCCAGGCCGCGCCAGGCGACGGCATCCAGGCCGGTGATCGCCCAGCATCACCACGATCAGGGTGGCGAACATGGCGATGCCGCGCGCCGCTTCCGGGATCTTGCCGAAGGCCGCGATCAGCAGGCCGAAACCGGTTGTCAGCGCGCCGACGCACAGTAGTGGATCTGCCGGCGCCGTTGGGGCCGAGCAGGCCGACGGTCTGGCCGGCATGCACCCGCCGAGCCGTCGACGGCGCGGCGGGTGCCGTAGGATTTGACCAAGTTACTGACATTTAACAGCACAGACATGGTTTTCCTTTTAGACCACCTGCGTATCGGGACCTCGCATAACCGTAGCGAGCGGCGGCAGGGGTGGCCGAGAAGCGCAGCCGTACTAGGGTACGGCGAGCATCGCAGGCCGGCCCTGCAACGCGCAGCAGGTTAGGCGAGGTCCCCTCAGATAGCGTAGCGGACTACGCTATCGCTCCACTGGAACGCCGACATCTCCAGCTCGACCATGTCGTCACCCGAAATCTGCAGCTCCTTCAGCGAAGGCAGCACATCGTCGTCCGACTGCTCGATGTTCTCGGCCAGCTTCAGCAGCTGGCCGAAGAAATCCTGGCGCTGCAGCAGCGCCAGCCGGATCTCGTCGCTGACCGGGATCTGGTCGAGGATGTCCTGCATTGGAATACCGAACAACACGTCCATCAGCGACATGATGCCGACCGTGAACGCGGTGTCGCCCGGGTAGCGCTGGCCCGGGCGCAGGCGCTTGGCCAGCAGTTCCATCAGGCGGCCGCGCGTGGTGGCCAGCATCAGCAGCGGGGTCTGGTTGTGGCCGCGGTTGCCCGGCTCGGCGTACAGCATGATCTGCAGCCAGCGCTGCAGCTGGCGCCGGCCCAGCACGACCAGCGCCTGGCTGAGCGAATCGATGCGCTGCGGGGCGCCGACGGCCGGCGTGTTCACCAGGCGCAGCAGGTTCAGGGCCAGCGTCACGTCCTTCTTGACGGCGCGTTCGATGTCGGCGTTGTCGACGTCCGACATCACCTGGTTCATCAGCGACACCACGGTCGCCTGCGACGGCGACAGCTTGCGGCCGCCGAGCACCGCCGGCCGCGCGAAATAGAAGCCCTGGAAGTAATCGAAGCCGGCGTCCAGGCAGACGTGGTATTCGTCGCGGGTCTCGACTTTTTCGGCGATCACGGTCTTGCCCAGGCCCTGCAGGCGCGAGACCAGTCCCGCCAGGGTGTCGCGACGCGTGCTGCGCAGGTCGAGCTTGACGAAGGCGGTCAGCGGCAGCAGGCGCTGCAGGCGCGCGCTGTCGCCGCCGACGCCGTCCAGTGCGAAGCGGAAGCCGTGGCGCGCCAGTTCCTGGATGCGCGCCAGCACGGCCTCGTCGGGATCCATCGCGGCGACGATCTCGAGCACGGTGCGTTCGCGCGGCAGGAAGGCGAAGATGTCGCTGAACAGGACGTCGCGGTCGACGTTCAGGAAGCAGGTGGCGTCGCCGATGGCGCGCGCCAGGCCGAGCTGGGCGACGTGGGCGATGACGGTGGCGGTGGCCGGTAAGCCGGTTTGTGCCCCCTGAACAGATGCCCCCTCGTCCTGGCCGGCGTTGCGGAACAGCAGTTCGTAGCCGTACAGCGCCTGGTTGCGGTCGAGCACAGGCTGCCGGCCCAGGTAAAAGTCACGCACACGCAGGGGCAGGTCGGCGTGGTCCAGGCTCACGGTATCGGTCATGTCGGCTCTCTGATTCACTGATGGAAAGCAACGAAGTGCTATGAAGCTACTTTACCGCATTCGCCTTAATAGTGACTAGCCGAAATTAATTTCCTGTATAAAACGTGTCACAGCGTTCACGTTTGCGGCAGACCATCCACGAAGACCTTCAGTTCGCCCGGCGCGAACTCGGTCCATTGCTCGTTCGTGGTCAGCGGCGTGGTGACGATGATGGCAACCCGGTCGTCGGGCGTGGTCACCTGCGAAAAGTCGACCGACAGGTCTTCGTCGGCCAGGCTGGCGGCGGTGAACGGGTAGCGCCGCACGATGTAGCACAGCTTGGTCGAGCAATGCGCGAACATGGCGGTGCCGTCGGACAGCATCATGTTGAAAGTGCCGTGGCGGGCAATGACCGCAACCAGGTCGGCAATGGCGGCGCGCAAGGCCGGCAATCCGGGATGCTGGTTACCGAAACGCTCGCGCAGTTGTTGCAGCAGGAAGCAGAAAGCGCGTTCGCTGTCGGTGTTGCCGACCGGGCGGAACGGGCCGTCGAGGACGGGATCGAACGCCTTGAGGTCGCCGTTATGGGCGAACACCCAGTAGCGGCCCCACATCTCGCGTACGAAGGGATGGCAGTTTTCCAGCGCTACCTGGCCCTGGGTTGCCTTGCGAATATGAGCGACGACGTTCAGGGACTTGATCGGGTAGCGCTTGATCAGCTCGGCGATCGGCGAGGCCACGGCCGCCTGGTGATCGACGAAATGGCGCACGCCGGCGCCTTCGAAGAAGGCGATGCCCCAGCCGTCATGGTGGGTATCGGTGCGGCCGCCGCGGTGGGCAAAGCCGGTAAAGCTGAAGACAATGTCGGTAGGGACATTGCAATTCATGGCGAGTAGCTGACACATGGGTCAAGCTTACCATGCGCGGACAATAAAACAGGGAGTATGCGAAATGAAACGGACGGCGGAAATGGACAGCAGAAGCGGACAACGGCCGGGCCGGTCGCAAAGACAGGCCCGGGGGCTGGAAGATCAGTGCAGTACGACTGGCTGGCTCATCAGGGTATCGTAGGAACCCAGGAAGTCGTCGATCTCTTCCATCGTCGGTTCACTTGCGATCAGGGTGTTCACGTCGCGACGGAACGATTGCGCAAGTTTGCCGCCGATGAATGCTTCGCGCCGGCCGGATTTGTCGACAATCTCATAGCCGCCGAAGCGCAGCGCTTCGAGGTTATGGTCGACGCCAAACTCGACGACGCTGTACTGTTCGCTGTTATAGATCATGTTCATGATAATTCCCTCACTCGATCAGATTTGCGAAGTGCCGCCCGGCGGCGGACGGCTGGCATTCCATACTCAGTAGTTTTCACTTCAACTATGAGGTGGGGCTGAACCAGACGATTTCAAGTATTCGAAATGGCTGAACTGAACCGTTTTCTACGCTTGAAGATCAGGCGTCAGCATCAACAGCTGATCGTATGGCTCGGCTTGCAGCCACGATCGCAACTGATCAAGATGCTCACTGCGCGCAAGCCCGATGAAGAGACGCTCGGGACGCTGGCGCAGCATGCGATTCAATGTTACACGCAAAACCAGATTGCCGGTGCAGCACAGGCAACCGGGCGCGATGCGCGCAAGTTGGGGCGCTGGCGAGAAGGTATCGAGGGGAGAATCACCAGAGGGCAAGCCCTCCAGGATGATGGCTTGGTGCACCGCAGCGCCGGCGCTGCCGGCGCGCTGCAGTTCGATCAGGATGGCCTGCTCGCGCGCCCGCGCGCCCGGCCCCGTGACCAGGGTGGTGGCGACGCGCGCCGGGCTTGCAGCAGGATCGCTCACGACGCTTGCTGCGTTACTGCGCGTTTTTCTTGCCCAGCTTGCCCGGCTCCACGCCCAGCTGCTTCAGCTTGCGGTACAGGTGAGTACGCTCGAGGCCGGTTTTTTCGGCGACGCGCGTCATCGAGCCGCCTTCGCGCCCCAGGTGGTGCTCGAAGTACATGCGTTCGAAGGCGTCGCGGGCCTCGCGCAGCGGCAGGTCGAAGGACAATGTGTAGCCGTGCGCGTGCGCCTCGCCGTTGCCGGGCGTGCGCGCCAGGCCCATCGACGCCCCCATGGTGCCGCCCTGCGGCTGCGGCGCGTACATCTGGGGCGGAGGCATGCTCGCTTCCGGCAGCGGCGCCGCGCTCGGCGAGACCGCCATCGGGCGCGGCGCGACCGCCGGGGCGCGCGCCACTTCCTGGCCGCGCGCCAGGCCCTGCTGCACCGCCTTCAGCAGCTTCTGCAGCGCGATCGGCTTTTCCAGGAAATTCAGGGCGCCAATGCGGGTTGCCTCGACCGCGGTATCGATGGTGGCGTGGCCGGACATCATGATCACGGGCATGGTGAGCAAGCCGTCGCGCTGCCATTCCTTGAGCAGGGTTACGCCGTCGGTGTCCGGCATCCAGATATCGAGCAGCACCAGATCGGGCGCGCCCTGCTGGCGTGCCTGGCGCGCCTGCTGCGCGTTTTCCGCCAGCTGGACCGCGTGCCCTTCGTCGCCCAGGATTTCCGAGAGCAGCTCACGAATGCCCATTTCATCGTCAACTACGAGTATGTTTGCCATCTCTTATTTTGCCTTCCTGATCTGACCCGTTCCGTTCACGCGTTTTGCTTCCATTACAGCGAGATTCTATGCGCGATTCAGGCATCGGCCAAGTTCGCGGCCAAGTTCGCCTCCGGGGCTAACTTTAACAGCAAAATCGATACCGAAGCGCCAGATCCATCCGAACGGTTGGCAACATCGATCCGGCCCCCGTGCTCGTCGACGATCTTCTTGACCATCGGCAGTCCGAGACCGGTCCCGCGCACCTTCGAGGTGACGTAGGGTTCGAACGCGCGCGACAGGATTTTCGGGGCGAAGCCGGGTCCGTTGTCGACGATCGCCAGGCGCACCGCGGTGCCGGTGCCGCCGTCGGCGCCGACGTAGTGGATGGCTTCGGTAACCACGTCGATGCGCGGCAGCGCGTGTTCCGGCGGGCGGTCGGCCAGCGCATCCTGGGCGTTCTGCAGCAGGTTGTGAATCACCTGGCGCAGCTGGGTGGCGTCGCCCATCACGTGCGGCAGCTTCGGCGCCAGCGCGGTGTGGATCACGTCGGAATCGTCTTCGGCCAGGTACAGGTTCAGGATCTGGGCGATCAGGTCGTTCAGGTCGAGCGGCGACAGCACCGCCGGCGGCGCCTTGGCGTAATCGCGGAAGTCGTCGACCATGCGCTTCATGGCATCGACCTGGTTGACGATGGTGTCGGTGCCCTTTTTGAGCAGCTCGGCGCCCTGCGGATCGAGGCGGTCCGCCAGCTTCATCTGCATGCGCTCGGCCGACAGCTGGATCGGCGTCAGCGGATTCTTGATCTCGTGCGCCAAGCGCCGCGCGACCTCGCCCCAGGCCACCGAACGCTGCGCCGAAATCACGTCGGAAATGTCGTCGAACACCACGATGTAGCCGCTCCCCACCCCCACCGGCAGGCGCGAGCCGCGCGCCAGCACGGTGATGTCGTGGTCGTCGTCGCTCCCGGCGCGGCGCGGGATCTCGATCTGCTGCTGCCAGTGCGAGCGCAGCGGTCCGCGCCGGCTGGCGCCGCCATGGGGATTCTGCGCCGCGCTCTGGGCCGCGCTCTGCACCGAGAACGCGCGCGAGACCGCACCGGCAAAACTTTCCAGGCCCGCGATCGCATCCAGCGGCTGGCCGGCCAGCAAGGCGATGTCGACCTGCAGGATGCGGTGCACGGCGTCGTTCGAGTTGACCACGATGCCGTCGGCGTCGAGCACGATCACGCCGGCCGACATGTTGGCCAGCACCGATTCCAGGTGGGCCTTGGCGCTTTCCAGCGCGGCGCGGTTGCGCTCCACCGCGGACCTGGCCTCGAACAGCTGGCCGGTCATGGCGTTGAACGATTGCGTCAGGGTGCCGAGTTCGTCCTTGGTCTCGACGATCGGCCGCGGCGACAGGTCGCCCTCGGCCACCGCGCGCGTGCCCTCGGCCAGCACCAGCAGCGGCTGCGCCAGGTTACCGGCGATCACGAAGGCGGTACCGATGGCGCCGAAGGTGGCCAGCAGCAGGGTCAGGGTCAGCGTGCCCTTGTACATCTTGCGCAGGCCGGTGCGGCCGACCTTGCGGTCCTGGTATTCGCGGTAGGCGGTGCTCAGCACCTCGGCGTTCGAGGCCAGGTTGACCGGCACCGACTGCAGCAGCTGCAGGTAGCGCGGCGCGACCCCGGGCGGCTCGGGCACCGCGATCACCACCCGCAAGCGGCGGTTGGTGGCGGCGTCCAGGCCGTTGTGTTCGGCGCCGCTGTCGCGGAACTCGGTGTCCATGCTGCCTTCGATGCGCGCATAGCCGCCCGGCATGGCAGCCTGCTTCAGCATCTGCTCGGTCGGCAGGTCTTCCGACAGGTCGGCGCGCCGGTCTTCGGCGGCCGATGCCAGCAGCTTGCCCTCGCTCGAGAGCAGCATGCCGCTCTGCATGCCGTCGTCGACGGTGCGCATCAGCACGATGCGGGCGCTGTCGTCGCTTTGCCCGGCCAGGGTGACGGCGGTGGTGCCGGCGGTGGCGCCGAGGTCGCTCAAGGCTTCGTCGAGCGCGGCCTGGCCCAGCTTCAGGCCGGAATCGAGCGCGGCCTCGATCTTGACGTCGAACCAGGAATCGATCGAGTGCGACACGAACTGGTAGGAGACCATGAAGATGACCAGCCCGGGCAGGATGCCGATGCCGGCGAACAGCAGCACCAGCCTGGCCATCAGGCGCGAGCCGAAGCGGCCGGCCTTGTAGCGCGAATACAGGCGCACCAGGTAGACGATCACCAGCAGCGCCAGCACGCCCGCCACCGCGGCATTCAGGCCGACCAGCCAGGAAAAATTACGCGCCAGGAAACCGGTATTGTCGGAGGCCGACGCCAGGACGAACAGCAGGATGGTGGCCAGCGCACTGCCGACCACGAGGGCATATCTCAGGGCCTTGGTCATCGTCGAGAACCGCGGTTCTTTACTCAGCACGATAGGTAAACGTTTTCTTGTGCGAGGTCAGGCGCCAGTCGGAATTGTTCAGGGCGTCCACCTGCAACGGCTTGGCCAGGTAATCGCGGTCCATGAACATGCGCAGCGTCACATTATAGGATTCGCCGGGCTTGAGCGCCCCTTTCGGCCCGATCAGCCAGCGCCCCGGGCGCCGGATCGCCAGCAGCGCCTGGTCCATCGTGTCGTAGGTCTGCTGCACGCTGCCGATGACCAGCACGTGGTAGACCCGGGCCAGCACGTCGTAGTCGAGGCGCACGGTGCGGCGCGCCGCCACGGCGCGGTCGTCGTACCAGTACCAGCGCGGGCGCGTCAGTTCGATCTCGGTGGTGAAGTACACGGGCATGCCACCCTGCAGCGCCTGTTGCAGGCTGGTGGTCAGATCGAAGGCGTACGAAGCCGACAGCCGGTAGCCGTCGTCGGAGGCTTCGATCCCGGCCCGCGTGATGTCGATCCCGTCGGCCGCCTGCGCCGTGACGCACGCGAATACCAGCATCAGCTGGCAGGCGAGGAGGCGGAAAAATCGTACAGTCACTAGGGGGCCTTACAAAAGCGTTATCGGAGAAGTCCAGCGCGCTGATAGGCGCTTGTGTGGCGCTCTACGCCCCGACTTTTTGAAACAGGGCATAGAAAAGACCATCATGATCCTGCCCGGTACCGCTTCGTGGAAGCAACTGACCCGGCGCATCGAGACGGACGGCACCGTGGCGCACCGCAAAGGCGGCGGCCTGCGCTTCCGATTCCTGCGGCCAGAGCGAACATGTCACGAACAGCAATTTACCATCGGGCCGAAGCATCTGCCAAAGATTGTCGAGTATTTTCGTGGAAAGTGTTGCAAGTTGGTGGGTATCGCTCTTCCTGCGCAACCAACGGATATCCGGGTGGCGGCGGACGATACCGGAGGCGGTGCAAGGCACGTCGGCCAGGATGCGATCGTACTGGCGTCCGTCCCACCAGCCACGCTCTTCGGCTGGACCGGATGTCACATTCGCGCTTAAACCGAGACGCTGCAGATTCTGCTCGACCCGGGCCAGGCGGCGGGCGTCGACATCGAGCGCGGTCAGCTCGACCTCGGCCAGTTCCAGGATGTGGCCGCTCTTGCCGCCCGGGGCCGCGCAGGCGTCGAGCACGCGCATGCCGTCCCGCAGGTCGAGCAGCGGCGCCGCCAGCTGGGCACCGGCATCCTGCACCGAGACCAGGCCGTCGGCGAAGCCCGGGATCTGGCCGACGTTCACCGGCACCGCCAGGCGCACGGCAAACGGCCCGACCTGGTGCGCGTCCATGCCGGCGGCCGCCAGCGTGGCCAGGTAGGCCTCGACGCTCGTCTTGCGCAGGTTGACGCGCAGCGTCAGCGGCGGCTGCTTGTTGCCGGCCGCGAGCACCTGCTCCCAGTCGTCCGGATAGGCGCCGCGTACCGCGTCGATCCACCACTGCGGATAATTCCAGCGCGCCAGCGGTTCGCGCAGGGCGGCTGCGGTCAAGGCCTCGCGCTCGCGCAGGAAACGGCGCAGCACGGCATTCACCATCGCCTTGGCATGGGCGAAATCCGGATGCGCGGCGGCGGCGCCGACCGCCTGGTCGACCACGGTGAACGCTTCGTAGGGCGGCGCGCCGTCCTGCGGCGGATCCAGCAGCGCCAGCGCCGCGCACAGCAGGCCGGCCAGCATCGGCGGTTCCGGCGGCTTGGCCGTCATCAGGTGCAGCAGGGTTTCGCTGCGGCCCAGCTGGCGCATGCTGCGGTAGGCGACGTCCTGCATCGCGCCGCGCGCCTGCGGCGTGGCGTCATACGCCTGGAACACCTCGGCCAGCGCCTGCGGCAGCGCGGTGCCGGTGCGCACCCGCGCCAGGCTGCTGGCGGCGCCGAGCAGGGCAAAGGCGAGCGAGTCGGGTTTCAGGTCGGGACGGTAATCGAGCTGGACCGGATTCTTGACTTCGTGGCTGTGGCGCAGGCGGGTATCGTCGGCGCGCGGCGCTGGACGAGTTTCCGGTGCACGAGTTTCCGGTGCACGGGTTTCCGTCGGACGCGGCTGCGGCGCCGGGGCGCGCTGGGGCGCCGGACGCGGTTCGCCCGCACGCTCCGCGGATGCCGGACGCGCCGCCGGCGCCCTCCCCTGTCCCTGGGCGCTGCCCGGCCGCGGCTGGCCCGGGCGGCCGCCTGCGGACTTGACCGGCTTGGCGGACTTCGCGGCCTGGGCCTTGGGTTTGAGGGTGAGCGTCGGGCGCTTTTCGGTCATGGCAATCGATCAATGCGTAAAGGCGCACATTGTAGCGGGTCGGCGGGGCGCAGGCCGCATTAAGCGTGATGCGTAAGCCTTTATGAAGCCGTGGGGCAAGCCGGGGAACATATTCCGCGTTGCGTCAAACCAGTATAATGAGTGCTGTTTGTCCACTTTCTCACCACAGCCCATGCTCGCCCAACAAAAACAAGATATCGCCGCCCTGTTCCAGGCCGCGCTGGCACCGATCGTCGCCGGCACCGAACTGACGCCCAATATTGTGTTGGAGCGTCCGCGCGATCCCAGCCACGGCGATATCGCCTGCAACATCGCCATGCAGCTGGCCAAGCCGCTGAAGACGAATCCGCGCGAACTGGCCACCCGCCTGGTCGCCGCCCTGCTGGCCGATCCGAACGCCGCCGGCCTGGTCGAGGCGGCCGACGTCGCCGGTCCGGGCTTCATCAACCTGCGTCTGGCGGCCTCCGCCAAGCAGTCGGTGGCGCGCACCGTCCTGCAGCAGGGCGAGCACTATGGCCGCGGCACGTCGGGCGCCGGCCACCACGCGATCATCGAGTTCGTGTCGGCCAACCCGACCGGCCCGCTGCACGTCGGCCACGGCCGCCAGGCCGCGCTGGGCGACGCACTCTCGTCCCTGTTCGAGTCGCAGGGCCACCAGGTCACGCGCGAGTTCTACTACAACGACGCCGGCGTCCAGATCGCGACCCTGGCCAACTCGGTCCAGGCGCGCGCCCGCGGCTTCAAGCCGGGCGACGCCGAATGGCCGGCGTCGGCCTACAACGGCGACTACATCGCCGACATCGCCGCCGACTTCATGGCGCGGAAAACCGTGTCCGCCAGCGATGGCGAACCGGCCACCGGTTCGGGCGACGTCGACGACATCGAGTCGATCCGCCGCTTCGCCGTCGCCTACCTGCGCAACGAGCAGGACCAGGACTTGCAGGCCTTCGGCGTCAAGTTCGACAACTATTACCTGGAATCGTCGCTGTACGCCGACGGCAAGGTGGAAGCCGCCGTGCAGGCGCTGGTCGATGCCGGCGTCACCTACGAGCAGGACGGCGCGCTGTGGCTGAAGACCACCGACTACGGCGACGACAAGGACCGCGTGATGCGCAAGTCCGACGGCACCTACACCTATTTCGTGCCGGACGTGGCCTACCACATCCAGAAGTTCAAGCGCGGCTTCGACCAGGCCATCAACATCCAGGGCAGCGACCACCACGGCACCATCGCGCGCGTGCGCGCCGGCCTGCAGGCGGTGAACATCGGCATCCCGAAGGGCTACCCCGACTACGTCCTGCACAAGATGGTCACCGTCATGAAGAACGGCGAAGAGGTCAAGATCTCGAAACGCGCCGGTTCCTACGTCACGGTGCGCGACCTGATCGAATGGTCGGGCAACGGCGACGTGACCCGCGGCCGCGACGCCGTGCGCTTCTTCCTGATCTCGCGCAAGGCCGACACCGAATTCGTGTTCGACGTCGACGTGGCGCTGGCGACCAACGACGAAAATCCGGTCTACTACGTGCAGTACGCCCATGCGCGCATCTGCTCGGCGCTGGTGAATTGGGGCGGCGACGTCGCGTCGCTGGCGCATGTCGACCTGTCGCCGCTGACCCAGCCGCACGAAGCGGGCCTGCTGGCCAAGCTTGCCGCGTATCCGGAGATGCTGCAGCGCGCCCAGAGCGAACTCGGTCCGCACCAGGTCGCGT
Organism: Burkholderiaceae bacterium; assembly: GCA_022701635.1. Classification (GTDB taxonomy): domain Bacteria; phylum Pseudomonadota; class Gammaproteobacteria; order Burkholderiales; family Burkholderiaceae_D; genus Telluria; species Telluria phyllosphaerae. Next base: position 11,009 of record JAKOOD010000260.1, read on the forward strand.
TCTACCTGCGCGAACTGGCCGGCGAACTGCACAGCTACTACTTCGCGCACAAGTGGCTGCTCGACGGCGACGAGGCGCTCAAGCTGGCGCGCCTGGCGCTGGCGACGGCGACGCGCCAGGTGCTGCGCAACGGCCTGGCCCTGATCGGCGTCTCGGCGCCGGACAAGATGTAAGCGTTCATACCGTTTAGATAACCAACAACCCGTACCACATGACCGGCCTTCACGCTCCCCTCCGTTCGTTCCAGCTGCGTTCGTTCACCCGCCAGCGCGGCAGCACGCTCACTGGCATCATCATCGGCCTGGTCATCGGCCTCGGCATCGCGGTGGCGGTGGCGCTCACCATCACCAAGGGCGCCTCCCCGTTCACGGAGAAGACCGCGAAGACCGGCCGTCCGGCCGATCCGGCACCGGGCCAGGCGCTCGATCCGAACAAGCCGATGTACGGCAACCGCGACGCCGCGCGCACGGCGAGCAAGGAAGTCGCGGAAAAGGCGGCGGCGCGCAGTGCCCGTCCGGCCGAGACGCCGGCGCCGGCACACGCACCGGCACCGGCAGCGGCGCCGTCGGACGATCCGCTGGGCGCGGCGATCGCCGGCCTGAAGGAACCGGCCGAGGCGCGTCCGGAACCGGCCCGCAGCGAGAGCCGCCAGGTGGCGATGAATACGCGACCATCGACACCGGTGGTGGCGGCCACGCCGGCACCATCGCTGCCCTCTTCCTCTTCGTCGTCGTCGTCGGGCAGCGACAGGACCATCTATTACCTGCAGTTCGGCGCCTTCCGCAACATGTCGGACGCCGAAGCGACCCGCGCCAAGCTGGCCCTGCTCGGTTTCGAAACCACGATCAGCGACCACACCAACGACAGCGGCGTGCTGCACCGCGTGCGCCTCGGCCCGTTCAACCAGGTCGAAGCGATGAACAAGGCGCGCGCCAAGCTGCTCGACAGCGGCGTCGACGTCGCCATCGTACGCAACCAGCGCTAACCAGGCATCCACCACCCAGTCATCACGACAAGGAGTCTTCATGCGCCCACTGCGCCGCCTGTTCTGCATCGCCCTGTTCGGTCTGGCCGCCGTCCAGCCTTTCGCTTCCGCCGCCGAGCCGCAGAACGGCAGCCAGTACCTGACGCTGCCCAGCCCGCAACACACCGACACCGGCAAGAAAGTCGAGGTCATCGAATTTTTCGCCTATTACTGCCCGCACTGCTACGCCTTCGAGCCGCAGCTGGCGGCCTGGGTCAGGAAACAGGGCGACAACATCGTGTTCAAGCGCGTGCACGTGAGCGCCGGCGCGTCCGTCCTGCCGCAGCAGCGCCTGTTCTACACGCTGGAGGCGCTGGGCCTGCTCGAGCAGTACCACCAGAAAGTGTTCGACGCCATGCACGTGCAGCGCCTGCGCCTCGGCACCGACGAGCAGGTCATGGAGTGGGCCGCCCAGAACGGCATCGACCGCGCCAGATTCGCCGATACCTACCGCTCGTTCGGCATCCAGGCCAAGCTGCGCCGCGCCGGCGCCATGATGGAGGCCTATAACGTCGACCACTGGCCGATGCTGGTGGTCGACGGCCGCTACGTCACCTCGCCGTCGCGCGTGCACCAGGGCGACACCGAGCTGCAGCAACAGCAGGCCACGCTGCAGGTGATGGACTGGCTGGTCGACAAGGCCAAAGCCGAGAAGCGATGACGGGCCGCGCTGCGCGTGACGACGCCCGGCGCGTCTTCATCACCGGCGCATCGGGCGGCATCGGCGCCGCGCTGGCACGCGACTACGCGGCGCGCGGCGCCACCCTCGGCCTGCTGGGCCGGCGCCGCGAGGCGCTCGACAGCCTCGCCGCCGCCCTGCCCGGCACCCACCATGTGTATGCGGCCGACGTCACCGACCACGCGGCCGTGGCCGCCGCCGCGCACGACTTCATCGAACGCGAGGGCGGCGCCGACATCGTGATCGCCTCGAGCGGCATCTCCTGCGGCACCCTCACCGAACGCCCGGAAGACCTGGCGCTGTTCGAGGAAGTCCTGGCCGTCAACCTGACCGGCACCATCGCCACCTTCGCCCCGTTCATCGCATCGATGAAGAACGGCAGCGGCGCGCGCCGCCTGGTCGCGATCGGCAGCATGGCCGGCATCCGCGGCATGAAAGGCGCCGGCGCCTACTGCGCCTCCAAGGCCGCCGTGCACAGCTATGCCGAAGCGCTGCGTCTCGAGATGAAACAATACGGTATCCGGGTGGTGACCATCGCCCCCGGCTACATCGCCACCCCAATGACCCGCAACAACCGTTTTCCCATGCCTTTCCTGATGTCCGCCGAGCGCTTTGCCGCCCGCGCCGTGTCCACCATTGCGCGCGGCCGCGGCTTCCGTGTGATTCCCTGGCAGATGGGCGTCGCCGCCGCCCTGCTGCGCCTGCTGCCGAACGCCGTGTTCGACGCCCTGTTCTCGCGTGCGCCGCAAAAGGCGCGCAAGCTGCCGTCGGGAGCCGCATGATGGATGCGCAACGCATTGCTGCCCTGTCGTCGGCCGGCGTGGCGGTCGACGTCGTAGCGGAAACCGGCTCGACCAATGCCGACCTGCTGGCGCGCGCCGCCACGCTGTCCGCACCGCTGCTGCTGATCGCCGAACACCAGACCGCCGGCCGCGGCCGTGCCGGGCGCAGCTGGCTGTCGGCGCCGGGCCACTCGCTGACCTTTTCGCTGGCCTGGCGTTTCGAGGGCGGGTTGCCGGCCCTGACCGGCCTGCCGCTGGCGGTCGGCACGGCGCTGGCCGAAACCCTCGGCCGGCTCGGCCAGCCGGTCCAGCTGAAATGGCCGAACGACCTGCTCAAGGACGGCGACAAGCTGGCCGGGATCCTGGTCGAGACCCAAGCGGCGGCGGCCGGCACCTGGGCCATCGTCGGCGTCGGATTGAACCTCGCCATGCCCGACGAACTCGAAGCAAGGATCGGACGCCCGGTCGCCGCCGTGCCCTGGCTGGCCCGCATGGACCGCGACGCCCTGATGGCGGCCCTGCTCGACGGCCTGGCGCAGGCGCTGCGGGCATTCGCCGCCACAGGCTTCGCCGCCTTCAGCGCGCGCTGGAACCTGCTGCACGCTTACCAGGGCCAGCCGGTGACCATCGTCGACCGCGGCGCGGTGCTGCACGAAGGCCTGGCCGCCGGCGTTGATGATGGCGGCCGCCTGCTGCTCGACACCGATGCGGGCCGCATCGCGATCGTGGCCGGCGACGTGTCGCTGCGCGTCAACACCTGAAGGAGGCTGACATGCTGCTGCTGGTCGATGCAGGCAATACCCGGGTCAAATGGGCACTGGCGGCGGATGCGCCGGGCAAGGGGCTCGATGCGGGCGACTGGGTGACCCACGGCGCGGTGCCGCACGCCGCACTGGAACGCCTGCCGGCGGCCTGGCTGGGACACGGCATCACCCGCGTCATCATCTCGAACGTGGCCGGCGCGGCCATGCGCGCCGAGCTGGAAGCGCTGCTGTCGGCCTGGTTGCCGGACCTGGCGCCGGAATGGTTCGTGGCGGTGCCAGAACTGGCGGGCTTGCGCAACGGCTACCGCAATCCCGGCCAGCTAGGCAGTGACCGTTTCGCCGCCGCGCTCGGCGCGCGCACGCTGGCGCCGGGGCAGGCGCTGGTGGTGGCCACCTGCGGCACCGCCACCACGGTCGATGCGGTCAGTGCCGACGGCGTCTTCATCGGCGGCATGATCCTGCCGGGCGTCGGCCTGATGCTGGGCGCGCTGGCGCGCGGCACCGCCCAGTTGCCGCAGGTGGCCACGGGCGACCTGCCTGCCACCTTCGCCGACAATACCCAGGATGCCATCCTGTCCGGCTGCCTGTCGGCCCAGGCCGGCGCCATCGAGCGCGCCTGCGCCGCCCACGGCGCCGCGCTGTGCATCGTCTCCGGCGGCGCCGCCGGCCACGTCGCTCCCTTGCTGTCGGTGCCTTACCGTTTGCTGGATAATAGCGTCCTGGTCGGCTTGCACGCCGCCGCTTCCGTCATGGGGAATCCGCCTTGCTGAGATTTGCTTTCTGGTCGCTGCTGTTCCTGAATGCCGCCCTGTTCGCCTATGGCCAGGGCTATCTCGGCACGGGCAACGGCGACGACCACGAACCGGCGCGCCTGAAGCGCCAGTTCAATACACCCAAGCTGGTGGTACTGAGCGCCGAACAGGCGCAAGCGGCGGCCCAGGCGGCGCCGGCACCGACCGCGCCCGGCGACAGCGGGAACGACAGCGCGAACGACAGCACCGCGGCGGATGCCAAACCGGCCGTACCCGCCGCGCCGCCACAGGTGCAGGCACAAGCGCCAGCGCAGCCGCAACCGGCAACGCCGGCGGCCGACCTGGCCTGCCTCGACATCGGCACCTTCAGCGCCAACGGGGCCAAGCGCTTCGAGGCGCGCATGGCCGCACTCGACCTGGGCGAGCGCACCGCCGCCGGCCGCCAGACCGTGCAGGTGCAGGATGTCGGCAGCTGGCTGGTCAACATCCCGCCGCAGGGCAGCAAGGAAGCGGCCGAGCGCAAGGCGAACGAACTGCGCAACCTGGGCGTGACCAATTTCTTCATCATCCGCGACGATTCGCCGCTGAAGTTCGGCATCTCGCTGGGCCTGTTCAAGACCGAGAGCGGCGCCCAGAACCTGCTCGCCCAGCTCGGCAAGCAGGGCGTGCACACGGCCCGCATCACCCCGCGCGGACCACAGGCCACGCGCTACACCTACCGCCTGCGCGGCCTCGACGACGCCACGCGCAAGCGCGTCGTCGGCTATGCCGAACGCTACGATGCGGAAGCGAAACGCTGCAGCTGATCAGCGCTTGATGACGATCGGCTTGAGACCCAGCGACGACGGCAATGCGCGCGCCGCATCCTGCGCCATGGCGCGGGTTTCATAGGGTCCGCTGACCAGGCGATTCACGCTGCCCGAGCGCACCACTTCCAGTGCCTGCGAGACGCCCGATTTCTTCAGCATCTCGCTCATCTCTTCCGCCTTGCCTTCGCGTCCGAAGGCGCCCAACTGCAGGTAGAAACCCGACGCCGCATTCGGGGCCGCAGCGGTCGCAGCGGTCGCAGCGGTTGCAGTGGACGATACCGCCCGGTACGCAGCCTGCGGCCTGGCCACCGCGGCGCTGTCCATGTTGACGCGGTCTTCCAGCATCAGCGCCGCGATGTCCGGCGGCAACGCCTGGGCGGCCGAAGCGACGGCGCGGCGCGTGGTGGCGATGCGGGTGCCGTCGTCCGGGAACAGGCGCTCGACCTCGACCTGGTGGCTGCCCTTGCCCAGCAGGCCGAGCTTGAGCGCGGCCGTGTAGGAAACGTCGATCAGGCGGTCCGAGTGAAACGGACCGCGGTCGTTGATGCGCACCACCACCGACTTGCCGGTTTCGGTGCTGGTGATGCGCGCGTAGGACGGGATCGGCAGCGTCGGGTGCGCGGCCGTCATCTTGTACATGTCGTAGGGCTCGCCCGACGAGGTGCGCTGGCCGTGGAACTTGACGCCGTACCAGCTGGCGATACCCTGCTGCACGTAGGGTTCGTTGCCCAGCAGCGGCGTGTAGGTGGTGCCGAACACCGCGTACGGCCGGTTGGCGAACTTGGCGTAGGGTTCGTACTTGACGACCGCATCCGGCATGTCGGCCAGGCCGGGCGGCGGGTTGTCGCCGGGGCCGTCGTCCTGGTAGTAGCCGCCGCGCCCGGAGCCGGCCGCCGGGAGCTTGGGCAGGTCGGGATTGAGCTTGCCGTGGTTGGCCGTCACCTTGTGCTTCCAGGGCAAGGGAATCAGGCTTTTGTGTTCGCCGTTTTCGCTGGTGGTGCCGCAGCCGGTCATCATTGCCAATAACGCAACGACGGCCGACAGGCGCACCGGAATGGCCTGTGCTTTGTCTTTCATGTCAGGTCTGCACCAGTTTGCGGTGTTTTTGAATGCTCATCAATATACCAGAGCACAGTCCCAGCGTAATCAACGCGGTACCGCCATAGCTCATGAAGGGCAAGGGCACGCCGACCACGGGCAGGATGCCGCTGACCATGCCCATGTTGACGAACGCATACGTAAAAAACATCATCGACACCGAGCCGGCGACGAGACGCGTGAACAGGTTCGGCGCATTCGCCGCGATCATCATGCTGCGCCCGATCAGCAGCAGGTACAGGAACAGCAGCAGCAGGTTGCCGACCAGGCCGAATTCCTCGGAATACACCGAGAAGATGAAGTCGGTGGTGCGCTCGGGGATGAATTCTAGGTAGGCCTGGGTGCCCTTCATGTAGCCCTTGCCGGACACGCCGCCGGAGCCGATCGCGATCACCGACTGGATGATGTGGAAGCCTTTGCCGAGCGGGTCGGAGGTGGGGTCGATCAGCGTCATGATGCGTTCGCGCTGGTAGTCGTGCATCATCGACCAGGCCACCGGCAAGCTGGCGCCGCCCGCCACCGCCAGGCCGGCCAGCGCCTTCCACGACAACCCCGCCAGGAAGATCACGTAGAAGCCGGAGGCGCCGACCAGCAGCGCGGTGCCGAGGTCGGGCTGGCGCGCGATCAGGCCGAACGGGATCAGGAGCAGCAGCGCCGCCACCAGGAAGGTTTTCCAGTTCAGCAGCCCTGCCCGCGTCTGGAAATACCAGGCCAGCATCAGCGGCGTGGCGATCTTGAGGATTTCGGAAGGCTGGATGTCGACCCCGACGTGCAGCCAGCGCCGCGCCCCCTTCTTGATGATGCCGAACAGCGCCACCGCGATCAGCAGGGTCACACCGAAGGTATAGATCGGCACCGCGATGCGCAGCAGGGTCTGGGGCGGCACGTTGGCCGCCACCCACATCACGATGAAGGAGAGCAGGATGTTGCGCATCTGCCCTTCCATGCGGCCCGGGAAGTCGTGGCCGGCCGAACTCATGGTCAGGGTGCCGACCGAGAACAGCAGGAACAGGATCAGCGCCAGCGGGCCGTCGAAGACGGTGAAATACGGTTTCAGGCGCCGGCTCAGCGAGCGCCTTTCCGGGATGTGGGCCATCGCTCAGTCTTCCTTGTTACCCGGCGTTTCGCCGCCCGGCGGCTTGGGCGCACCGGCGTTCGGACCGAAGGATTCCTCGGGGATCGCCAGGTCTTCCTTCTGGATTGCCGCCGCCGGCGCCGGCTTGGCCTTCTCGCCGGGACGCTTGCCCAGCAGGTAGTAGTCGAGCGCCTTGCGGACGATCGGCGCCGCATAGGTGGAGCCGAAGCCGGCATTCTCGACCACCATCGCGATCGCGATCTTCGGCTTGTCGGCCGGGGCGAAAGCGGTGAACAGCGCGTTGTCGCGCAGGCGCTCGGGCGTCATGTGGTGGTTGTACTTGGCGCCCTTCAGGCCCACCACCTGGGCGGTGCCGGTCTTGCCACCGGCGATGTAGCCGGCGTTGCGGAAGGCCATGTAGCCGGTGCCGGGCGCCTTGCCGTCGGTGGTGACGCCCACCATCGCGTTCTTGATGACGTCGATATTTTGCTGCTTGAGCGGGATGCGGCCCGATTCCTTGGCCACTGTCAGGGTACGCTGCTTGGTACCGCCGTCTTCCAGGATCTTGACCAGGTGCGGCTTCATGACCACGCCGTTGTTGGCCAGCGTCGATACCGCATGCGCCAGCTGCAGCATGGTATAGCTGTTGAAGCCCTGGCCGATACTGATCGAGATGGTGTCGCCGCCGACCCACTTCTGGGCCGCGCGGTTCTTCTTGAAGCGTTCGCGCTTCCATTCCTGCGACGGCAGCACGCCCGATTTCTCGTGTTCGAGGTCGATGCCGGTCGGCGAACCGAAGCCGAACTGCTTCATGAAGCCGCTGATGGCGTCGATGCCCATCTCGTTGCCGAGCTGGTAGTAATAGGTGTCGCAGGACACCACGATCGAGCGGTACATGTCGATGTAGCCGTGGCCGCCCGGCTTGTCGTCGTTGAAGCGGTGTCCGCCCAGCATGAAGAAGCCGGCGTCGTTGATGCCCTGCTCCGGGCGGCGCTTGCCGAGTTCCAGCGCGGCCAGCGCCATGAAGGGCTTGAAGGTGGAGCCCGGCGGATAGGTGCCCGACAGCGGACGGTTCATCAGCGGCCGGTCGAGCGAGGTATTCAGCTCGTTCCAGCTCTGGCTGTCGATGCCGTCGACGAACAGGTTGGGGTCGAAGCCGGGGCGCGACACGTAGGCCAGCACGTCGCCGGTCTCGGGTTCGATCGCGACCAGGGCGCCGCGGAAGTCGCCGAAGGCTTCCTCGATCACCTTCTGCAGCTCGATGTCGATCGACAGGATCAGGTTGGTGCCCGGCACCGGCGGCGTGCGCGACAGCGTGCGGATCGCGCGGCCGCCGGCCGAACGCTCGACTTCCTCGTAGCCGGTCTGGCCGTGCAGCTGCTTTTCGTAGCTCTTCTCGACGCCTTCCTTGCCGATGTGGTCGGTGCCGGTGTAGTTGGCGGCATCGTCGCCGGCCTCGATGACCTTGGCGTCGTTCTGGCTGATGCGGCCGATGTAGCCCAGCACGTGCGAGGCGATCTCGCCCAGCGGGTACTGGCGGAACAGGCGTGCCTGCACTTCGACGCCGGGGAAGCGGAAACGCTGGGCGGTGAAGCGCGCGACCTCGTCGTCGGTCAGGCGGGTGCGGATCGGCACGCTGGCGAAATTCTTGGATTCCTCGAGCAGGCGCTTGAAGCGCTTCTTGTCCTTGGCTTCGATCGTGACCAGCTTGCCCAGTTCGTCGATCACGGAATCCAGGTTGGCTTCCAGCTTGGACGGGGTGATCTCGAGCGTGTAGGCCGAGTAGTTGCTGGCCAGGACCACGCCGTTGCGGTCCAGGATCAGGCCGCGGTTGGGAACGATCGGCACCAGCGCGATGCGGTTGTCCTCGGCCTGCGCCATGTACTGGTTGTGCTTGACGACCTGCAGCCACACCCAGCGGGTGACCAGCAGGCCGAAGCAGATGAACACGAACACCACCATCGCCGTCAGGCGCATACGGAACAGGTGGATCTCGCGATCGCTGTCTTTAATTTCGGTCATGCGATAAGGTTGAAGTGCGCTTTAGATCGGGCGCGTATGGTCTTTGTCGACCGCGCGGCGCTGCGGTGCCAGCAGCAGCCAGGTGATCACCGGCCACAGGGCCACCGCGATCAGGCTCTCGATGAAGTGCAGCCAGCCCGGGAAGCGGCCGGTCACGAAGAAACGCACCAGCACCTGGATCGCCTGGGTCAGCAACAACAGCGGGAACACGTGCATCGCCTGCGTCATCAGCGGGAACCATAGCACCCGGCGGTGGATCATGATCGCCAGGTAGGACAGCAGAGTATACGCCAGCGCGTTCTCGCCGAGCAGGGTCGCGTCGTGCACGTCCATCAGCAATCCCATGCAGAAGGCGATGCCGATGCCGACCTTGCGCGGCTGGTGGATGCCCCAGAACACCAGCACCAGGGCGACGAAATCGGGCGCGCCGATCCAGCGGCCCCAGGGCAGCAGGTTG